>JBKJYX010000218.1:0-4776 GCA_046715575.1 Sphingomicrobium sp.
CCGATCCGCTGGCCGACCCCGACGAGGTCGCGCGCGAATACGGCCTGTCGACGGTCGAGCCCGACAGCTCGCGCTATGATCTGGTCGTTGGCGCGGTCGCCCATGCCGATTATCGCGGCCTTTCGTCCGAGGATCTTGAAAAGATGGTCGATCGCGGTGGAACGCTCGCCGATCTCAAGGGTATGTGGCGCGACCGGCAACTGAGCCCGGCAGTCCACCGCTGGTCGTTATGATCATCTATACTTGCGTCAGGAGCTTTTGAACGTTGCGCCACGATCCGCCCGTCAAGCTGAAGCGATCGCTGTTGACGCGGCGGCGGTTTCAATATGCCGGAGCGCTGGTGCTGGGTGCGCTGCTGCCGGTGGTCCTGCGCGGCACCGTCCTCCCCGGACTTCCCGGCGAAGCGGCGACCGTCAATGCATTGTTCGGCAATCTCGTCGCGATCACCATTGCCTTCTGGATGCGGCTGTCGATTGAAACCTACCCCGGCATTCGTTCGACCTATGTGATCTTTCCGACCGCGCTGACCGGCCACGGCCTGGTGGTCGTCGCTTTCCTGCTATCCCGCCTGCCCTACGACCGCCTGAGCCTTGCGATGGGCTTCGGGGCGAACGTGCTGTGGTGCTATTTCCTTTATTTCTATGCCGAGCGCAGGATTCGCCGGCGGATCGCCATCGTTCCGTTCGGAGCCGTTTCTCGCCTCCATGAGATCGGCGATGTTCAATGGCACGTGCTCAAGCGGCCACGGCTTCAGGACGCGGCTAGCTGCCACGCGATCGTTGCCGATTTTTCCGCCGACATGCCCGACGAGTGGGAAGCGTTCCTGGCCGATGCGGCGCTGGCCGGGCGCATCGTTTATCAGGTTAAGCAATTGTCGGAATCGCTGACCGGGCGGGTCGAACTTGGCCACCTCTCGGAGAATAGCTTCGGCTCGCTGCTTCCGGCGCGCGGCTATTTCTACTTAAAGTCGCTGGGGGATTTCCTGTTCGCGGTGGTGTTGCTGCCGCTGGCGCTGCCGTTGATGGCCCTGGTCGCGCTGGCCATCCGCGCCGAAGGGCCGGGGCCGATCCTGTTCCGCCAGGCGCGCATCGGCTACGCCGGCTCGCGCATCACCGTGTACAAGTTCCGGACGATGAAGCCGGTGTCGATCGAGGACGAACGGCGCGCGGCGATGACCGACGAGGACGACGAACGGATCACCCGCGTCGGCCGGTTCCTGCGCCAGATGCGGATCGACGAGCTGCCGCAAATCTTCAACATCCTGCAATGGCAAATGAGCTGGATCGGCCCGCGCCCCGAAGCCGAGGTGCTGTCGACCTGGTACACCAGCGAGCTGCCCTTCTACCGCTACCGGCACGTGGTGAAGCCGGGGATTTCCGGCTGGGCGCAGGTCAACCAGGGCCATGTCGCCGAGGTCGCGGAGGTCCACTACAAGCTCCACTACGACTTCTATTACATCAAATATTTCTCGCCCTGGCTCGACCTCTTGATCCTGTTCCGGACGGTCAAGACCATCCTAAACGGGTTCGGGGCGCGGTAAGGGGCGCCGGAGACCGCCTCAGGCGGCGAGGCGTTCGAGCTGCTCGCTCACTTTCAGCCAACGGGCTTCGGCTTGGCTCAGTTGCTCCGCGAGATGGACGCGGCGCCGGGTGAGCTCGCTCAGCGTTTGGACGCAGGCGACATCGGCGAGTTCGCGATCGAGGGCGGAGCATTCTGACGCGAGGCGGGCGCTGACGGCTTCCGCTTCGGCGGCCGCCTTCTTGAGCGCGCGGGCTTCGTCGCGGCCTTTCGACCCCGCCTTGCGGTCGGCTTTTGAGGGTTTGGGCCGGGCTTCGGCCTTGGGCTGGTTCCGGCCAAGCACGAAGTCGATGTAATCGTTGATGCTGCCCGGATAGTCGACCGCGCCGCCATGCTCGACCAGCACCAGCCGGTCGGCGGTGAGTTCAACCATGTGGCGGTCGTGGCTGATCAGGATGACGGCGCCGTCATAGCCGTTCAAGGCTTGGACCAACGCCTCGCGGGCGTCGACGTCGAGGTGGTTGGTCGGCTCGTCGAGGATCAGCAGATGCGGCGCGTCGCGGGTGATCAGCGCCAGCGCGAGGCGGGCGCGCTCGCCGCCTGAGAGCTTGCCGACCAGCGTCGTCGCCTTGTCGCCGGAGAAGCCGAAGCGGCCGAGCTGGGCGCGAACCGCGGCCGGGGTCTTGCCGGGTGCACCAGTGGCCATGGCGCGGGTCATGTGCTCGAGGGGCGTATCGTCGCCGTGCAGCTCCTCGACCTGATATTGGGTGAAATAGCCGACGCGCATCTTGCCCGAGGCGTGGACTTCGCCGGCCATCGGCGCGAGCTGGGCGGCGAGCAGGCGGGCGAGGGTGGTCTTGCCGTTGCCGTTGCGGCCCAACAGCGCGATGCGGTCGTCGGGATCGATGCGCAGGTTCAACCTCTGCAGCACGGGCGTGTCGGCGGCATAACCGACGGCGGCCATGTCGAGGGTGATCAGCGGCGGTCGAACCTCGCTCGGGGACGGGAAGTCGAAACTCAGGCTGGGGTCATCGGCGAGCGCGGCAATCGGCTGCATCTTGGCCAGCTTCTTGGCCCGCGACTGGGCCTGCTTGGCGGTCGAAGCCCGGGCGCTGTTGCGGGCGATGTAATCCGCCAAGCGGGCGCGCTGGGCGTTCTGCGAGGCCTGCGCCGCGGCGATCTGCGCGACGCGCTCGGCACGCAGCTTCTCGAAGCCGTCGTAATTGCCCGAATAAAGGCTGATCTTGCCGCGCTCGAGGTGGAGGATGGTGTCGACGACGTTGTTGAGCAAGTCGCGCTCGTGGCTGATGACAATTAGCGTCCCGTCATAGGCCTTGAGGAAATTCTCGAGCCACAGGGTCGCCTCGAGGTCGAGGTGGTTCGAGGGCTCGTCGAGCAGCAGCACGTCGGGCTTGGAGAACAGCAAGGCGGCGAGCGCGACGCGCATTTTCCATCCGCCCGAGAAACTGTCGAGCGGCTGGCCCTGCATCTCCTCGTCGAAGCCCAGGCCGAGCAGGATGCGCGCGGCGCGGGCGTCGGCGGCATAGGCGTCGATCGCCAGCAGCCGGTCGTGGAGGTCGCCGAGCCGGTGCGCGTCTTGGCAATGTTCGGCCTCGGCGAGCAAGGCGGCGCGCTCGGTGTCGGCGGCGAGGACGGTGTCGAACGGCGTGGCGTCACCGCTCGGCGCATCCTGCGCGATATAGCCCAGGCGGGTGCGGCGCGGCATCTCGATCTCGCCCTCGTCGGGCTCCAGCTGGCCGATGATGACCTTCAATAGCGTCGACTTGCCGGCGCCGTTGCGGCCGATCAGCCCGACGTGGGCCCCCGGCGGAATCGCGGCGGTGGCGCGGTCGAGGATCGTACGCCCGCCAAGGCGCACCGTGATTCCGGAGATGGTCAGCATGATGGGGCGCCTAGCAGCGAATTAAGGCGGAGGCGAGACGGGGGGCGGAGCCCGCGGCGCAGGCCCCGAAGTTCGCCAAGTTCACTGCCCATCGCGTGCGCGCGAGTCGTCGTCGGGAGACTCAGGGTCCTCGTCCTCGCCTTCGTCATCGCCCATGTCGCGGTCGCCGGCCCATTCGATGCCGTCCAGGCCGCCGTCGAGTCGCATAGCCGGGTCGGGCTCGCTGGTCTCGTCATCGGGGTCGGGGGCGAGCATGCGCTCGATCCACTTGCCGAACCGCTCCGGGCGGCGGGCGCGCAGCAGGAACATGGTCAGGCGCTCGTCATAGTCGCGCCATTCGCCGACCTGCTCGCCGCGATGGAAGATGGGGCGGGGAACGCCGTTGAGCGCCCGGCCGAGCGCCGCCTGCTTGAGCCGGCCCAGCGAATAATCGAGCGCCGCGTCCCACGCCCGGCGGAACGGCGCGCCGCACGGGCGGGCCCGGAGCTTGTAGGCCGCGCTGTCCGACATGCCGACCCGCCGGCACGCTTCCTCCACGCAGGCGGTCTCGGCCAGCGCCTCGATGAAGGCGATCTGACGCTCTGCCGTCCATCCGTCGTGGCGCGGGCGGAGTTGGGCCGGGGTGAACGGGGGTTTCGGTTCGTTCGAATCGTGGTCCATGAACCATATCGGAACATAGAATGGGGGCTGTAGGAAAGGGGATTCGGGAGCATCCGGGGGATGTTCCCAGAGGGGCCCCTTCATCATTTCACGCGAAGACGCGGAGGGCCGTACGGCAAATGAGTGCGCTGTCACCGGAATTCTACATTCTGACGATGCTAATGTCTGCTTTCGACCCAAAGCGGACATTAGCCAAGGTAACTTTACAAAAGGCATCTAACCAATCGGTCGATCCGGACCTATTCGCTCGGGCCGAGAAGATTGTCGCCGGTATTAAGAGCAAGGCCATGGCCGAGGCTTAGATACGATCAGCCAAATGCTGCCGTGGCGAAATCTTTTGCGAATACCCAAAGGTCCGCTTTAGCCAAGGCGGACGTTAGCCGAGTGTCTGTTTTCTACTAGCCATCCTTAGATTTGCCTCGGTAGAAAATGTGCGCCCCTAGAGCCTTGCCCGGATCCGGGTCTGCCTCGATCTGCTCGTAGAGCCATTGCCACCACTCACCAATATTGGGATTGCGGTTCTCGATGCGCTCCGCCTCAACCCATCTTCCCAGCCTGCGCCATGTACCCCTGACCCAGCCACCGACCATTCGGTCCAGCATGCGATGGTCGACAACGTTCTCATAGACGATGCAGCCCCACATTTCGCACGCACTGTCGACTGCAAGAGCCGCTGCGAGCAAGGCGGGATCGTT
>JBKJYX010000219.1:0-8007 GCA_046715575.1 Sphingomicrobium sp.
CCGGACGGCTGAGCCTCGTTGCAGGGGGCCGACACCTTCATAGCGGCGGACGTGTCGGCCGAAGCCTCAGCGAAGGCGGAAGCCGGCATGGCCGCAATGCGCGAACCCTACCGCGACGGCGGCGATCTGTACGTGCCGGCGAGTTAGGGGGAAGCGGTTGCTCCGGCGGGGTCCTTGGAAAGCCTAATGAAGGAGATGCACACCTTCGCGAATCCCAAAGCCTCCAAACCCATACGCGCATGCCATAATTCGTTGTTTGCACTGGAACAGCAGAACTGCAGCCGAGGACGAGGACGAGGACTGTATTTTCCCGTCGATTTTAAAAAAGTTGCCCAATAGTTTGGCCCATAATGGTGGCCTTGGATCTGTCGGCTGGAAGTACAGCTTCGCAGGAAATTTGAGAGGAGTTAGAGCAGCTAGCTCTTCGCACTTCAGCCGCGCATTATCGGTCAAAAAATCGTCGAGGGCCTTTACGCCCTTTGTCGCGAGATGAATTGAGTATTTTACACGCTTCTTCGGCTGCGTTGACATCAGTGAACTCCAGACGCGAACCGAGCAAGCGTAGTCTCACCAAATGTTTTCTTAAGTCAATTTCGCAGTTACACGGCACCGATTGCGGTGACACGATTGCGGTGGAATTGCGGTGACGCCGCCCTCAATAATGATAGCGGCACCCCGCCACCTCGAGCGTCCGAGCCTTCCCGCTCCCCGTCACCCGGTACACCAGCCGATGCTCGCGGTTGATGCGACGCGACCACCAGCCGCTGAGATTGCCGCCGAGCGGCTCGGGCTTGCCCGTCCCGCGGAACGGGTCGCGCGTGCATTCCTGGAGCAGCGCGTTGACGCGGGCCAGCAATTTGCGGTCTTCGGATTGCCATTCGAGATATTCGGCCCAGCCGTCCGGGCTGAACGCGATAATCACGGCTCGATCAGCTCGTGCACCTCACCCTTGCCGGCATTGAGTTCGGCGATGCTGCGCAACAGCACCTCCGCATTGCGCGGCGAACTCAGCAGGTAGAGCGTCTCCTCGATCGACGACCATTCGCTTTCGGAGACCATCACCACCGCCTCCTGCCCCCTGGCGCGCGTGATCGTCACCGGCGCCTTGTCGGCGACGACGCGGTCCATCAGCGCCTTCAGATTGGCGCGGCTCTCGGAGAAGCTGATCGAGTTCATGAGGTATATGTACGAAATTTCGTACAAAATACAAGGACGCTGTGGTGCCGCGCCTATCCTCTCCCCAACCGCACCAACGCCCCATCCGGCACCGGCAAAACCGCCCTTTTAAGAATCCGCTGTCCTATTTGGATTTCGCCTGCTTTACGCTGGCGGATGCGGCGTTACGTCAACCTCACCGTCCTCACCCGCCTCGTTCCGCGCGCCCCTCGCGCGCGGGCGCGCTCGCGTACACGCACGCGTGCAGTGCGACTTTTGCGACTTTCCGCGGCCCTTCACCGGCACCAACGCCCCCTCCCGACAACCATTTGTTCATCCTCGCCCCCCACAAGAGGAAGCGGGGAAGAAATCCGCATGGGCAAAACCGTCGAACAGCCTGCCGTCCAGCCCGATCGCCGGCGTGCGAACCGGGCCGCGCTGCGCCTGGCCGCGACGATGCGCGAGGGCAGCCGCAGCAAGGTTAGCGTCCGGCTGATCGACATTTCCACCCATGGCTGCCGGATCGAATGCTCGTCGACCGTCACCGTCGACACCTGGCTGTGGCTCAACATCGCCGGCCTCGAGTCGCAATATTGCCGGGTCGTCTGGCATTGCCAGGAATTCATCGGCCTCGAATTCGAAAAGCCCCTGGCGGAACCGGTGCTCGACCGGCTGCTGGAAAACCAGAAGCTGCCGACCCAGACCCGGGTCAATGAATTGCGCGATATCGCCACCCGGACGCTGTGGCTGGCGAGGCAGGCGGACGACGCCAACATTCACCCCCTCGCCGAGCTGTCCAAGTCCTGCGCGATCGACGCCGTGGTGGAAGGCTTCCGGCTGAGCGAATCCAAGCGTGGGAAATCAGGCGAAAAACCACCGGCGCCAACGACCGACGCCTAACCCGTATTCCGGATCGTCGGCTTAGGAAGCTGGCCCCTCGCCATTGAGGATGCGCGCAATGCCGCCCGCGGCCTCGATCTGCGCCGACAGCGTGCCGCGAGGCAGCTGCTGCTCCAGCGCCCAGGCCAGGACCGCCTCCAGCCGGGCGATCGTCGCGTCGTCGCACATCCCGGCGAAGGCCAGCTTCATCACCGGCTTCATCGGCGAGCGAAGCTGGATCTTGAGGCCCTGCGCCTCGACCAGCTTGAGATATTCCTCGGCGCAGTCCTCGGCATCGAGGGCGAAATCATAAGCGGCGCCCAACCCTTCGTAGAGCGCGGCGTTGCTCTGCAGCTTGGCCATCCGGGCCTCGTCAGCCTTGGCCCTGACCGCCGCCAGCTTGGCCTGCAACGGTCCCTCGGATGCGCCGGCGGGCTCGGCCACCGGCGGCTCGGCCGGAGGGGCGGCCAGGGGAGCCGTCGAACGGGGGGGCACGCGCTTGACGGTTTGCGCCCCATAAAAGCCATCCGCGCTCACCGGGTTGTGAAACTGCTCCGAAAAACCCGGGCTGCTCTCGAAGTCAGCGTCAGAAGCGGGTTCCGCCGGCGCGGGTTCGGCCGGAGTCGGGTCGGCCGCAGTCGGTTCGGCTTGAGCGGGTTCGTCCGGAACCTGTGCGACATCTGCATTCTGTTCGACTTCATCCATAGCGTCCTCGGCCTCCTGGGCCTCCTCTTCTGCATCGATCGGGGGAACGTCCGTGGTCTCCTCGACGTCATTCGGCGCGAACTCCGGCGCCACCGCGATTTCCGGCGGCGCTTCCACGGTCTCCAGCAGCATCTCGGGCTCCGCCTCGACATCGGCCTCGACAATGGCCTCGGCCGCCACGGTTTCAAAGGTGACGAAGGCGTAGACATAATCGACCCAGGCGCCGGCCGAGCTCAAGGGCAGCAGGGTCACCCAGCAGCGCGTCACCGTGTCGGCGGTCAAATATTGGTCTTCGAAAGCGAGGAAATTGCGGGAGATGGCGACGATCGAGAGCTTCTTGGCGATACAGGACAGGATCGAGGGGCTCGGCGCATCGATGATCCTCTCCACCGCGACGTCGCCCTTCAGCGTGTCGCCAAGATGGCGGACTTCGGCGTCTTCGCCGCCGCCGATCAGCTCGAGCAGGGCGCTGCACGGCCCGGCATCGGAAAGCTTGAGGGGATCGAGGTCGTGAAGCGGCGGGAACTCGCGGTCGCCGCGGATCGACAGCCAGTAATCCAGCACGCTGGCATGCTGGCTCCTGGCGGCCGGGTCGATGGTCTTGAATGCATTCAACAGGCTGTCCGCCGCCGACTGATCGGCCGCGTGCATGTCTGAACCCGCTACTCCCATGGCCCGTCTCCGCTCTCTCCCAGAGCGATTGGTTCTGCGCCACCGGGCCTTAGAAAGGGTTAACTTGACGGGGTTGCGGCGGACTATTTTAGCGCGGAGAGCCGCGACCTTGGGTCAACCGCCCCAACGCCTCATCCAACGCTTGAAGAAACCGCGAACGGTCCGCCTTGGCGAACGGCGGCGGCCCGCCGACGATGTCGCCGCCGGCGCGCAAGTCGGCCATGATCGCCCGCGTCGCGACGGCGGTGCCGATCGACGCGGCGGTAAAGGGCTTGCCGTTGTTGCCGATCACCGTCGCGCCGGCCTTCAGGCAGCGGTCGGCGAGCAAGATATCGCCGGTGACGACCACCGTCTGCGCATCCGCCTCGGCCGCGATCCAGTCGTCGGCGGCGTCGAACGCGTCGGACACCAGCACCCGCTCGACCAAAGGATGATCGGGCACGCGCATGCGGCTGTTGCTGACCACCTTGACCGCAACCGCGCGGCGAAAGGCGACGCGGTAGACCTCCTCCTTCACCGGACAGGCATCGGCGTCGACCAGGATTCGGACGATAGTCATCACACCTCCGAGTGAGGGTAGTTGCCGACGAAAACAAAAAGGGGCGGCAAGACGCCGCCGCCCGAATTCCGGACGGCGGCGCTTTGTCGACTAGTCCAGGCTTATTGGGTGTAGGTCGGGGTCAGGTTCTTCTTCTTGCCGTCGCGGCCGAGAATAAAGTCGCCATCGACATGATGAATGACGGACGGCTTGGCGGCCGGCGCTTCGGCGGGAGGCGTCGTGTCCGACTCGTCGAGGACAGGTTCGCCCGTGACGGCCTCGACCTCGGCGTCCAGCTTGCGCTCCTGTTGGTCCATCCCGCTCGCGCGGCTCAGTCGATGCTTCAGCGACGCCGACGGATTGTCCTCGGTCGGCCCGCGATAGGCGTCCTGCACATTGGGGCCGAAACGCGACAGGTCGAATCCTTCAGGCAAATCGGCCACCGGCCCAATGAACTTCGCCGTGGATTCCGTCGCCGGCGCTGGCTCGGGCGCAGCGGCCTCGGCAAGGGCGGCTGCGGCAAGGGCGGGTTCGGCAGGGGCGGGTTCGGCAGGCACGAGCTCGGGCTCGGCGGCCATGGCCGGCTCGGGCTCGACCATCATGGCGGGCTCGGCTGCGGCTTCTGGCTCCGCCTCGGCCTGCTGCTGCCATTCGGCATCCTCAGCCTCTTCCGCGCGGCGCCTGCGACGACTGCGGAATACCAGCCAGCCGCCAGCGAGCACGAGCAGGGCGAGGAGGCCCAGCCCGGCGGTCCGGAGCAGGTCAATGCTCGTCCCATCGGCCGGCGCGGGGATCGGGTCAGCGGCGATCTCGGTCGGTGGCGGCAATTGCTGTACGACCGGCGCTTCGGCAATTGGAGCAGCGATCGCCGCTGCAGGGGCGGCCGCGACCGAGCGCGCGGGTTGGGATACACGAGCGGGCGCCGGGCGTGATTTCGCGGCGGTCTTCTTTACTGCGGTCGCCTTGCGGACGGGAGTCGGCGCCGTTTCCGCACCAAGCGGATCGGCGGCAACCGGCGCTTCAGCAGCCGGGGCGATCGGATCGACCGCAACCGGGGCCGGAGTCACATCGACGACCGGAGTCGTAGTGACGACGGGAGCGTCCGTGCTCTGGGCAAGCAAAGGGGTGGCTGACAAAGCGAAAACGGCGGCAAGCGCGGTCATCGCGGGGTGAATTTTCGCGTTTCTGTGGGTCATGAAGGAGTCAACGAACAACCAACCAATATGGACGCGCCCGCTTTCGATGAACCGGGCCTTATCTCCTCCCAGCCCGCCATCATGATATAAGCCTGCTCGAGGGGACGTCGCCGATGACGGCGTTCGAATTCGTCTTTCCGCTGTTCGGGCTGCTGGTCGGGCTATCGTTCGCCGAGATGCTGTCCGGCCTGGCGCGCTCACTCAAGACCAAACGCGAGGTGCATGTCGGCTGGCTGACGCCGCTGCTTGGCACGCTCATCCTGATCAACCTGACCATGTTTTGGCTGGGCGCGTGGGAAGTGCGCGACGTCGCCGCCCCGACCAGCGTGTCGCTGCTCCTGATCCTGGCCATCGGCGGCGGCTATTTCCTCGCCGCATCGATGGTTTTCCCTTCGCCGGGCACCGAAGTCCGCGATCTCGACAAGCATTTCATGGACAACCGCAAGGTCGCGCTATTGGCGATCGCCGTCTGCAATCTGGCCTATCTGGCGCTGGTCGCGGCCGAAGCCGCCCGACGATTGAGCGCCTTTTGGTGGATCGCCAATATCCTGTTCCTGGCGCTGCTGGTCGCGGCCGCTTTCGCCCGCAACTCCCGCGTCGTGCTCGCCATCCTGGTGACGTTGATCGTCGCCCACGGCGTGCTACTCGTGCTGGGCTAGTCTAAGATGCCCGACGCCCCGAGCGTGCGCCTGTTCGCCTACGGCACCCTGCGGCAACGGGAGGTGCAAATAGCGACCTACGGCCGGCCTCTTGAGGGCTCGCCCGACGTGCTCGGCGGTTATCGGCTCGAGGCGCTGACGATCACCGACCCCGAGGTGGTTCGGCTGTCGGGCAAAGCCGTGCACCGCATCGCGCGCCACAGCGGCGACCCGGCCGATCGCATTCCCGGCGTCGTGTTCCTGCTGACCGAGGACGAGCTGGCCGCGACCGACCGCTACGAAGTCGACGTCTACGCCCGCGTCGAGGTCATGCTGGGCTCGGGGACCCGGGCGTTCGTTTACGTCGGACCAGGCCTTTAGAGGGCTCGCCCGCGAGTCCCGCGGCCCAAATTTCAGTTCTTGAAGTTCTCAAGGCCGCGGACGACGCCTTCCTTCGTCGACGGATTGGAGGCGTTCTGCTTCTTGCCTTTGTCGGCTTTCGGCTTGCGAATCTCCTTGTTCGACTTCTTTTGGCCTTTGGCCATCGTCCTTCTCCCAGCTCGGGCGGCGCGACGCGCTGCCATCGGCAGAGTATAGACACGAAAACGGGCGCCTGTCTTGCCGACAGGCGCCCGTCTTCATTCGATTGGTACTGATTACTGAGAGTTGGTCGCGCCATCGCGAACCGCGTCGGCGGCATTGTCGCCAGCCGCTGCGGTTGCGTCAGCGGCATTGTCGGCGTTGGCGACGATATTGTCGGCAGCGGCGTCGGCATTCGCTTCGATATTCTCGGCCGCCGCATCGGCGTTGGCCTCGATATTGTCGGCGACATCTTCCTTCGGAGTCTGGTTGCAGCCGGCAAGTGCGGCGAGTCCGATGGCGACGGCGAGTGTGGTAGTGATCTTCATGATATTCCCCTGGTTGCAAAAACAGCCGACACCAAGCGCACGAGTAGCGCGATTGGTTCCGACAGCGAAACAGCAGTTATCGGTTGTCGAACGCTTCGTCTACCTCGGAGCGCCCGTCTTCGGAGTGCCGGCCCGGATCGCTCCGCCAGCGATCCGGCGGCCATGGATCCAGGCCATGTCGCTTCCCAGCGTCAGCATGGGCGCGAACCCATGGCGAAGGTCGGCCCGGGTGGGACTGCCGCCAAGGTCGTCGAGAACGTAAAAGCGCAGGCCGAGCCGGACCATAAGCACCGTGATCGGCCCACCGACCTTGTCCTTGCCCATGGTCAAGTAAAGGTCGCGGGTCGGAAAGCCGAGGGTCCTCAGCGCCTGCATCTTGACGATCGCGCGGTCCTCCATGTCGCCGGCCCCATGCTGCAGGGTCTCGGCGGCGCTCGCCCAATAATCCTGGAGGCCCCATTCGGTGGCGTCGGACATCCAGCGAATGTTGCGGGTCACCGCCGTCTGGACATAAGCCATTTGCTGTTCGCGGCCGAGACCTCGCGCCGGGGCCACCAGCTGCTGCATCGACGGCAGGAAAGAGGCGTCAAGCGCGGCGCGCCGCCAGCTCGCCGCATAGCGGTCGGCGCGGACCGGCAGCGCGATCGTGCCAAACAGGTCCGGGTTCACCGGCGCGGTGCGGGCGCTGACGATAATCGGCTCGGGAATGTAGTCGGCGGACTCGGCCCGCGCCTGGCCGGCGAGAAGGGCAATGCACGCCGCTAGTCCAGCGCCGCCGGCGAGCGCACGAAGCATCCTAAAATGTCGCATCATTCCCCTTTTCGGCCGAGAGGCCAAATACCCCGGCTAAAAGAGGAACATTCGCAAAGACATTACGGAAGCGTATAGTAAGCAAATATTTAACGAGCAACGACGAACCGTTACGAAGTCGGGATGAACGGAGTGTTTTTGTTATTTTTTCTTGAGTGCTCTTACCGCGGCGAGCGTCTGTGAGACGTGTTTACTCCAGTCCAGTTCCGAATGGACGAAGGCGATCCGGCCGTTGCGGGTGATCACATAGCTAGTCCGATTGGACATGGTGGTGAGTTTGCCGACGATCGGCATCGCCACGTCATAGGCCTTGATCGTCGCCCCAGTTGCAGTGGCCACCGGAAAGGCATTGCGGCATTCCTCGACCGAGAAGCGCTTGAGCGTCGGCAGGTCGTCGGCCGACATGCCGATCACCCGGGCGCCGGCCTTGCGGAAATCCTTGGTGGCCTCGCTGAACGCGTGCGCCTCGAGCGTGCAGCCCTTGGTGAATGCCTTGGGGTAGAAAT
>JBKJYX010000220.1:0-4885 GCA_046715575.1 Sphingomicrobium sp.
ACCACGAACTGCGCGGCGAGCGCCGCCAGGATGACCCCGAGGATGCGGGTGATCATCGCCTCGATCCGCTCGCCGATCAGCCGCATCAGCGGCCCCGCGGCCAGCAGGAATGCCATGGTGATCAGGATCACCACGGTGATCGCACCGAGCACCGTCAACACTTGCACGGTATCGTCGGCTCGCGACACCCACAGCATCGCGCTGGCGATCGATCCGGGGCCGCTGATCATCGGGATCGCCATCGGGAAGACCGAGATGTCGTCGGCTCCGGGGGTGCCCTCGATCGACTGGGCGCGGACCTCGCGGCGCTGGGTGCGGCGCTCGAACACCATGTCGAGCGCGATCATGAACAGCATGATTCCGCCGGCGATTCGAAAGCTCGCCAGGCTGATGCCGAGCGCGTGGAGCATCGGCTTGCCGAGCAGTGCGAAGAACATCAGGACGCCCCAGGCGATGACCGACGAGCGGATCGCCATGGTCCGGCGGTGGGCAAGCGACGTGCCGCGGGTCAGGCTGGCGAAGATCGGCGCGCAGCCCGGCGGGTCGATGATCACCAAAAAGGTGACCAGGGCCGACCCGAAAAGCTCGATCAGTTCGGGCCGCACATCACTTGCCGGCGACGTTCTGGTTGATCACCAGCTCATAGCGGCGCCCGTTCCACAGCATGGCGCGAAAATGACGGCGGCCCTTGGAATCCACTTTCCAGTCCCAGCCGATGCTCCGGTCGGCGGATTGGCCGCGGCCATAATCGTCGGGCGGACCCTTGCCGAACCGCTTGGCCGACGGCGGGACGATCAACGGCGGGCCCTTGGCATGGCGGCCGCACGCGGCCCTTCGAACCTTGGGACGCTTGGGCACGGCAAGCGATTTATCGACCTCGTCCCCGGCATCGTAAACCCAGTGCCAGCGTCCCTTTTCCCGCTGCCAGACGGTGGTGAAATTGCCATTCGATTTGCGGGCTGTGTTGCGCGACGGACCGATGTTCACCGCGGTCCGGCCGTCGCAGGAGACAAAGCTTTCCGCCGGCCACCATTCGACGGATTGCTTTGGGTCCTTGCGGTCCTTGAGGAATTCGTGGGCCCAGATTGCCTGGGGGTTGAACATCACCGCGTCGCGGTGCGCGTATTTGCGGAACGCGGTCCACTGGCCGATGCGCTGCGCGTCACGCGCGAATGCATTTTCCGCCTGGACGGCGGTTGGCAGCGCCACGGCGGCGAGCAATAATGTCAGCATTTTAGAGACCTTCCGGGTCAGCGAGGCCCGCGCGGCGATGCGCGGCGACCAGCGTGTTGCGCAATAGCATGGCGATGGTCATCGGCCCAACGCCTCCCGGGACCGGCGTGATCGCGCCCGCCACCTCGACCGCCTCGTCGTAGGCGACATCTCCGACCAGGCGGCACTTGCCGTCGCTGGTTTCGACCCGGTTGATGCCGACGTCGATGACCGTCGCGCCGGGCTTGATCCAGTCGCCGCGGACCATTTCCGGCCGTCCGACCGCGGCGACGACAATGTCGGCGCGGCGCACGATGTCGGCGAGGTCGCGGCTCTTCGAATGGGCGATCGTCACGGTCGCGCTTTGCCCCAGCAGCAGCATGGCCATCGGCTTGCCGACGATGTTCGAGCGGCCGATGACCACCGCCTCGAGGCCGGCGAGGCTGCCAAGCTCCGCCTTGAGCAAATGCAGACAGCCGAGCGGCGTGCAGGCGGTCAGGCCGTCAAGGCCGGCGAACAGGCGTCCCTGATTGAGCGGGTGGAAGCCATCCACGTCCTTGGCCGGGTCGATCGTCGAAATCACCCGCGCCGCGTCGATCTGCCTCGGCAGCGGCAGCTGGACGAGGATCCCGTCGACCCGATCATCGCGGTTGAGCGTGTCGACCAGGTCGAGCAGATCAGCTTCGGGGACCGTGTCGGGCAAGCTATGGGCGAAGCTCGCCATGCCGGCTTCCGCTGTCGCCCTGCCCTTCATGCGGACATAGACGGCGCTCGCCGGGTCCTCGCCGACCAGGACCGTGGCGAGCCCCGGAGGGCGGCCGATCTGGTGGTCGAATTCGACAACCAATCGGGCCACTCGCTCCCGCAGAGCGGCGGCGGCGGCTTTTCCGTCGATCCGCCGTGCGGTCATATGGTCGAGTAAGTGAGGCTGCGCTCGGCGCCGTCGAGGAGCATTTGCACGATCTGGATCAGGATCAGCAGGACCAATGGCGAAAAATCGATCCCGCCGAAATCCGGAAGCAGGCGGCGGATCGGCCGGTACAGCGGCGCCGTGATGCGATCGAGCGCCTGGGTGAAGGCGAGCACTCCGCGCGAGCTGGTGTTGAGCACGTTGAAGGCGAACAGCCAGCTGAGCACGACCTGGATGATGATCAGCCACCACAGGATCGTGAGCAAATAGCCGAGGATGTCGAACAGAGCGGTAGTCATGGCGTGCGCTTAGCCGCGCGGAACACGCGGAGCAATCACAGGGCGATTATGGCGCGAAGCGGTTGGGCTGGGCTTCGGCGAGGATCACGGCAAAGTCCCCCGCCGCGTCGCTCCACTCGGCGAGCGGGGTCCAGCCGCCGGCAAGCAGCAGCACTCGTCCGCCGCGGCGCTCGTATTTGTGGCTGTTCTCGCTGTGGATCGACGCGCCCTCACTCAATGCGAACGCCTGGCCGGCGACGGTGAACTCGACATCCCGTGCCGCCACCAAATGCATCTCGATGCGCGACAAGATGTCGTTCCAGCGCGCTTCGTGGCGAAAGGCGTCGATGGGAATGTTGCCGTCGAGTTCGCGGTTGATCCGCTCGAGCAGGTTCAAATTGAAGCGGGCCGTCACTCCATCCGGATCGTCATAGGCGGCGATCAGGCGCTCGATCGGCTTCACCCGGTCCATGCCAATCAGCAAATGCGCGCCGGTGCCGAGCAGCTCACGGAAATGGCGCAGAAGGTCGGTCGCGCTGCGGGGCACGAAATTGCCGATTGTCGAGCCGGGGAAAAAACCGAGCTTGGGCAGGTCGGCAACCAGGTCTGGAAGAGTAAACGGGCGGACAAAGTCGGCGGTGACCGGAAGGACCGGCAAGCCGGGAAAGTCCGAGCTCAGCTGCGCGGCGCTTTCCTCAAGATACTCGCCCGAAATATCGACCGGGATGTAGGCCGCGGGGCGAATTGCATCGAGCAGGATGGGCGTCTTGGTTGCCGAACCGGCGCCGAACTCGACCACCGCTGTCTCTTTAGGAATGAGCGCCGCCGCTTCGGGCATGATCGACTGCAAAAGAGCGGTCTCGGTCCGGGTCGGGTAATAGGACGGCAGCTTGGTGATGGCGTCGAACAGCTCGGATCCGGTGCGGTCGTAGAGCCAGCGGGCGGGGATCGCGGGGATCGGCGCGGCCAGCCCCGCGAGCACGTCGTCGCGAAACGCCTGCGTCTGCGCGTCCGCAATGGCCTCAGGCGTCGCGAGCAAGGCGCACTCCCGTGAATTGCCACCGCGCGTCGGCCTGAAAGAAGTTGCGATAGGAGGCGCGGCTGTGGCCCCGCGGCGTCGCGCAGCTCGCCCCTTTGAGGACCAGCTGCCCGCTCATGAACTTGCCGTTATATTCGCCGACCGCACCGGCGGCCGGCTTGAACCCGGGGTAGGGCGAGAAGCTGCTCTGGGTCCATTCCCAGACATCGCCGAAAATGTCGCCCGGCGGTTTGGTGACGACGGCGCCGGCGCGGTCGAGCTGGTTGCCGAGGTTGGGGTCGGCGGTGGCGGCGAAGCTCTCCCACTCGGCTTCGGTAGGCAACCGCGCCCCCGCCCAACGCGCGAACGCGTCCGCCTCATAACAACTGACGTGCGCGACCGGCGCCGCCGGGTCGATCTCGCGACGCCCGGCAAGCGTGAACTCACTCCCGTCGCCGCGCCAGTAGAGCGGCCCGGCGATGCCCTCGCGCTCGACCCAGTCCCAGCCTTCCGACAGCCACAAAGTCGGCGTTGCATAGCCGCCGTCAGCGATGAATTCGGACCATTCGCTGGATGTCACCGTCCGGCTGGCGATCGCATGCGGGTGGAGCAGCTCGGCGTGGCGCGTGCGCTCGCTATCGAACGCGAATCCTTCGCCCGCACCGATCTCGACGATTCCGGTCCGCCCGGAAAGGAAGCTCAGCGGCTCAGCGGCGTGGCAGGCCGCCGCCTCCAGCGCGCCATAAGCCGGCTCCAACGGGTTCTCGGCGAAGGTGGCGAGGATGTCGGTGAGGAACAGCTCCTGGTGCTGCTGCTCATGGTTGATGCCCAGCTCGACGAGGTCGAGCGCGTGCTCTTGTAGCCCCGGCAGCGCCCGCTCGAGCGCGTCGTCGACATGCGAGCGCCAGTCGCGGACCTCGTCCAGCGACGGCCGGCTGATCATGCCCCGCCGGGCGCGCGGGTGCCGCTCGCCCTCGCCTTCGTAATAGCTGTTGAACAGGTATCCGAATTGCTCATCGAACAGCCGATAGTCCGCCACATGGTCGCGCAGCACGAACGTCTCGAAAAACCAGGTCGAGTGGGCGAGGTGCCACTTGGCCGGCGACGCGTCGGGGAACGGCTGGATGGCCGCATCGGCGTCGGACAGCGGCGCGGCCAGATCGAGCGTCAGCGCGCGCGTCGCGAGCAGCCGCTCGGCCAGGGAAGTGGAGGCTATCGGGTTGCGCCGGGTTGCCACAGAATGTCCCCGCCATCGTCCTTGGCCAGCAATCGGCCGAGAACGAAAAGATGGTCGGACAGGCGGTTCAAATAAATTCGCGCCAGAGGATTGAGCGGATCGTGGCGCGACGCCGTCACTACCGAGCGTTCGGCGCGGCGCGCAATCGTCCGGGCGAGGTGGACGCGCGCCGCGGCCTCGCCGCCGCCGGGCAGGATGAAGCTCTTGAGCGGCTCCAGGCTCTCGTTCAT
>JBKJYX010000221.1:0-3727 GCA_046715575.1 Sphingomicrobium sp.
GATCGTGCTGCCCCCCTGGCGCACTCCGCCGGCGGACAGGTTGGCGACCATCGCCCGGCCGATCGCTAGCGGGTCGATGCCCCAGTGACGATGGAAGCGCCGGTCTTCGATGGCGACGAAGGCCGCCGCGGTCAGCCGGTCGATCCGCGAGGCCACGACCGGCGCCTCCTTGATGGCCCCGCGCCGGGCGATCGGACGCCCTTCCGCCGATTCGAACAACAGCGCGGGATCGTCGAGCGGCTCCAGCGCGCGCGACAGCGGCGCGGTGACGATCAGCCACAGCAAGGTCGCCAGCAAGGCAGCGGCGATCGAATAAAAGATGATGCGGCGCCGGCTTCGCTTCGGCTTCGGCGCTGCTTCGATGGGTTCGGCGCCCAGCCCCGGTGGCGCGACAAACGGCGCGAACGGGTCGGGCAGTTCCTCGACATAGACGCCGCCGCGGCTCCAGATTCCGTCCCTGTCCGCCACCCACGATCCTTCTTGCGGGGATTGCCAACTGCCTTACTCTAGTAAAACAGTCCCGCGCATATATCCAGACGTTTGCTGAACCTCGGATTGAGGCTAAACGAGCGGCCATGCCGCGGTCCGCACTCCGGCGCGCCTTGGCGATGGCGCTGCTCGTCTCCCTCGCCGCCTTCCCGTCCGCCTGCAACCGCCAGCCCGAAGGCGCGGTCAAGGTCGCGGTGATCGGCGCGACGCCCAAGATCGTCGACCCGGCGGCGGGATCGCTCGCACCTTCCGACCGGGTGCTGCTCAACAATGTCGCCGAAGGTCTGGTGCGGTTCGACGCCCGTGGCCAGGTCGAGCCCGGTCTTGCCGAGCGCTGGAATGTCAGCGACGACGGCCTCAGCTACATCTTTCGCCTGTCGTCGGGCGAATGGCCGAACGGAACCAAGGTCAGCGCCCACCAGGTGGCCCGGATCCTGCGGCGCGAGATTGTCGGCAACAGCAACAATTCGCTGAAGGACACGCTGGGCGCGGTCGAAGAGATCGTGGCGATGACCGAGCGCGTGCTCGAGATCCGCTTGCGGGCCCCGCGCCCGAACTTGCTGCAACTGCTCGCCCAGCCCGAGTTCGCCCTGGTTCGCGAGTCCCAGGGCAGGGGGCCGTTCCTGATCGCCGACCGCGCGCCGGGGAAATTCCTGTTGCTCCGGCGCAGCGTGCCCGGCCCCGACGGCGAGGAAGCTCTCCGCGAGGACGTCCGGCTGCGAGGCGCGGCCGCTCCGGCCGCCGTTCGCGACTTCGCCACCGGGGATCTGGACATGCTGCTGGGCGGCACTTTCGCCGACCTTCCTTTTGCGCGCCAGGTGAAGCTTCCCCGAAATGCGCTGCGGTTCGACCCGGTCGCGGGACTGTTCGGCCTGGCGCCGGCGCGCCAGGGCGGGCCGCTCGCCGATCCGGAATTGAGGAGGTTGTTGGCGCAGGCGATCGATCGCGACTCCCTGATCGCGGCGCTCGACGTGCCGGGGCTGGTTGGCCGCGCGACGCTGCTGGAAGTGGGGCTGGACGGCGTCCCGGACCCGGTCATGCCGCAATGGCTGGCGATTCCGATCGCCGAGCGGCGGCGCGCGCTGGTCGCCGAAGCCGACCGCCTGTTCGGCGGCCTGGATCGCCCATTGATTATCATTGCCTTGCCCGACGGGCCGGGCGGGCAGCTGCTGTACAACCGGTTGGCGGCGGATTGGGCAGTCCTGGGCGTTCAGCTGCAGCGTGCCGAACCGGGTCAGCCGGCCGACCTCAAGCTGATCGATGCGGTCGCTCCGTCGACGTCGCCGGCCTGGTTCCTGCGCCAGTTCCGCTGCGCGGTGGCGCCGATCTGCGATGACGAAGCCGACCCGCTTCTCGATGCGGCACGGATCGCTCCCGTCGGCGCCCAGCGGGCCGCGCTGCTGGCCGAAGCGGCGCGCAAGATGGACGATTTGCAGCTGTTCATTCCGATCTCGGCCCCGATCCGCTGGTCGCTGGTGGCGGGACGGATCGAGGGCTTCGCAGGGAACCGCTTTGGCATCCACACGCTGACCAACCTCGACCAGAAGCTCAACCGCGAAGGCGCTCGATGATGCCCATTCCGACCGGCAGCGTGCAACCCGAAGACAAGCTGCCCTTCCCCGGTTTCGGCACCGATCCGCTGTCGGTCCGGCGGCGGGTCGAAGCCTTGGAGCGGGTGATGGAACGAATGTTCGTCATTCCCGGGCTCAACCGGCCCGTCGGGCTCGACGTCATCCTCGACCTGGTGCCGATCGCCGGGAGCACCGCAGCCGCCGCATTGGGCGCCTACATGGCCTGGGAGGCCCGCAACCTCGGCATGTCGAAATGGCACGTGGCGCGCATGGCCGGCAACGTCGGCGTCGACTGGATGTTCGGGCTGATCCCCTGGATTGGCGCGATCCCCGACCTGTTCTTCCGTTCGAACAGCCGAAATCTCAAGATCATCAAGCGGCATCTCGACAAGCATCACGCCGGCACGGCCACCATCCCCGGGCAAGTGACCTCCCGTCAGGACTCGACCCACTCCTGAGCTTTCTCGATGATGGTCAGCTCACGCAGCAGTGCGTCGACGCTCTGGGTCAGTTCGGGGACGAAGGTGATCTGATGACGCGCGCCGCGAAGGGATTCGACCAGCAGCAGCGCATCGACCAGGATCGGCACGACCAGGCTCTCGGGATCGTCAAGCTGTGCGCAATTCCGCAGCTTGGCCAGGGCCTTCTGCTTCGCGGCTTGCGGATTCGACACCGCTTCGGCACGGCCAATCAGCCAACCCATATTATGCTCTCCAGATGAGCGTCCACCATAGCGGACCATGTCCGTTTTGGAAGTTCGGGCGGCCCGACTATCGGTGCGGCTCGGCGCAGCTACTTGCAAGTTCAGCGCTTGACGCGATACGTTGCGCTATGGGACCGCTCGGGGGCGATCTTTCGATGAAGAAACCAACAAATGCCGGCGGCGATTCGAACCCGACGCCAAGAAAGAGCGCCAGGGTCGGGCTCGAGGCCGAAGTGTCGCTGAGACGCTCGGGTCAGACCAATTATCGCGCCAACGTCCACGACGTCTCGCAAGAGGGCTGCAAGGTCGAGTTCGTCGAGCGGCCCATGCTCGACGAGATCGTCTGGGTGAAATTCGAAGGGCTCGATGCCATCGAGGCCATGGTCTGCTGGGTCGATGGCTTCGCCGCGGGACTCGAGTTTCAACGGCCCGTGCACCCGGCGGTGTTCGAAGTGCTCGTCCAAAGGCTCGCCGCCGCGCGCCAACAATAGCGCTCAGTCGCCGCTGATTTGCGGCCTGCCGACGTCACCCTGCCCCACCGTCCGCCCGGCCATATCGAGCATCCGTTCAAGCGGTATGCGCGCGGCAGCCATGACCTCTTCCGAAAGCTCGATCCGCGGTTTTAAATCACGCAGCGCGACGTACAATTTCTCGAGCGTGTTGAGGGCCATGTACGGGCACATGTTGCAGTTGCAATTGCCGTCGCCGCCCGGCACCCCGATGAAGGTCTTGCCCGGCGCGGCCTTCTCCATCTGGTGGATGATGTGCGGCTCGGTGGCGATCAGGATGGTATCCGCCGGCGAGGCCAAGGTGAACTCGAGGATCGAGCGCGTCGAGCCGACATGGTCGGCGTGGTCGATGATGTGCGGCGGGCATTCGGGGTGGGCGGCGACCGGCGCGCCCGGATGCTCGGCCTTGAGCTTCAACAGCTCGGTCTCCGAAAACGCCTGGTGGACGATGCACA
>JBKJYX010000222.1:0-3605 GCA_046715575.1 Sphingomicrobium sp.
TCAGCGCGCTGGGGCTGGTCGATGCGGACGACGCTTGGCTGGCTGAACAACACCGTCGATACGTCGCTGCTGTGGCGCCACCGCGGCGCGATGAAGATCGAACCCAGGACGTGCACGACGGATTCGACACTGAGTTGCGGCCCGACCTTGGCCTCGGTCTTCGATGCTTATGAGAGCGTCCCGGCTTACGACTATTTCGACTTTTCGAACCGGGTCCAGGCGACCGATAACATGAGTCTCGTGTTCACCATCACGAACCTGTTCAACAAGCAGCCGCCGTTCGTCGGCACCGGGGTGGGCACCACGGCCTTCAACCACGCCAATACGTTCCCATCGAGCTACGACCCAATCGGGCGTGCCTATCGGGTCGGCGTCAACCTTCGCTTCTAGGCGATCGGCGAACGCAAGAATACAGGGCGGGCTTCGGCCCGCCCTTTTTTCGTCGGGTTACATTTCTCCGCCAGGGCGCGAGGGGCCACGATCGTGGACCGGCATTGCTACCCACTGTAGGATCAGCTGCGCCGGGTATCAGCGGCGAGGAGCAGAATCCTGTCCCGTATCGATGATGTAATCGCGGTAGCGACGGCCGCCTTGGGAGACGGTTCCGAGGCCGCGGCCTTGCCGGTGGTTGCCGCCGCCGCGCGGGCGCATCCGGACGAGGCGGCGATCTGGCAAGTCCTCGGACTGCTCTACCGGTCCCTCGAAGATTTGGCGCCGGCGATGGCTGCGTTCGAGACGGCAGCGCGGCTCAACCCGGACAGCGCGCGCATCGCCCATGGCCATGCCCGGGTATTCATGGAGGCGGGCCTGCCGTCGCTGAGCCTGTTCGATCGCGCCGTTCGCCTCGCGCCGAACGACGGCGAGTTGTTGATCAGCCGGTCCGCGGCATTGTTGGCGGAGGGTCAAGCCAACACCGCCATCCAGGAATTCGACCTCATCCTGAGCCGCAGCCCCGAGTGGATCGCCGGCCATGCGGCACTCGCGCAATTGCGCTGGATGGCGGGGGAAACGCACGCCTTTACCGCCGCGCTCGATCGGGCGTTGGCGGCGGCACCCCGAAGCGCGCCATTGTGGTTCGAAAAGATCCGGCTGTTGATCCGGGGCGAACTCTATGCCGACGCGCTGGTCGCCGTGCACGCGGCGCACGATGCGCTTGGTCCCCAGCGCGCTCTCACCATCAGCGAGGCGACTTGCGCTTCCGAGCTCGGCGACGAGCAATTCGCCGACCGCCTGTTCGAGTCCCTGATGCCGTTTGACGACCTGACCGTTTCAGTACGCCATATCCGGCACCTGTTGCGCACCCGGCGCGTGGAGCAAGCGGCGCGGCTCGCCGAAACCTTCATCGACCGCGACGATGCCGATCATGTCTGGCCCTATCTGTCGGTCGCTTGGCGAATTCTTGACGACCCGCGCTGGACTTGGCTTGAAGGCGACCCGGCCTTGGTTGGGATTTACGACCTTGCCGAAGACATCGGACCGCTCGAATCCTTGGCGGCGAGGCTCCGATCGCTTCACGTCACCACGCACCAGCCGATCGACCAGTCGGTGCGTGGGGGAACCCAAACCGACGGGCCGCTGTTCGCGCGGGTCGACCCGGAAATCCGCACCCTCCGCAGGGCGATCGTGGCGACGGTGGAACGCCATCTGTCCAACCTGGAGCAAGACCCGACGCATCCATTTCTTCGTCACCGGCCGTCGTCGATCCGCTTCGCCGGTTCCTGGTCGGTCCGCCTGACCGGGGGAGGGCGCCATTCGAACCATGTCCATCCGCAGGGGCTTGTCAGCTCCGCTTTCTACGTTGCGCTTCCACCGAGCGTCGAAAGTGGGCCCTCGGAAGCTGGCTTTCTCGCGCTGGGCCAACCGCCGGTTGAATTGGGCATCGACCTCCCGCCGCTCCGGACTATTGGCCCCAAACCCGGCCAATTAGTGCTGTTCCCGTCAACCATGTGGCACGGCACCATTCCGTTCGCGAGCGGGGAACGGCTGACCGTGGCCTTCGACATTGCCAAGCCACGATAAAGTTGCCGCTTTATGAGGCGGAGCCTGTAATTTTTGCGTCCTCGTCCTGTGGCAGAATTGTAACAGCCTCACAACGAAATCGTTGCCGTTGGTCGAAGGGGTGGGGCGCCGTGCACCGTCGCGCGTTATGATGGTCTGGTAAAAGGTACCGGACGTGCGTCCGCCGAGCTGGGTCGGCTGCGCAAGCGTCAACTGACGGGAGGGTGACGATCCTTCCGAAGACAATGTTCAAGGGGAGACTTAGATGACTCATACCACCGCAGCCGCCCGCCGCGGCCTTCGGGCCAGCACTGCTCTGTCGGCATTGCTGCTGATCGAAGCGGGTCTCCTCGCCACACCCGCCATGGCGCAAGATACCTCGGCCACCGACGTCAGCAATCCCAGCGGACCTGTCGAGGGACAACCGATCCCTTCGACCTCAGCGGAAGGTGAGGCAGTCGAGTCTACCGCGGACATCATCGTCACCGGTTCGCGCATCCCGCAGCCGAACCTCGAGTCCGCGGCCCCGGTTACGGTCGTGTCCGACCAGGACATCAAGCTGTCCGGTTCAACCAGGATCGAGGACGTCCTCAACCAGCTGCCGTCGGTCGGCGCCGCCCAGGCCTCGGGAGTTTCGAACGGCGCGACTGGTACCGCGGAAATCGACCTTCGCTATCTGGGATCGAAGCGCAGTCTGGCCCTGGTCAACGGCCGTCGCCTGACGCCCGGCAGCCCCGGCGGCACAACACAGGCCGCCGACGTCAACTTCATTCCGTCGGCGCTGGTCAAGCGGGTCGAAGTGCTCACCGGCGGCGCCTCGTCGGTGTACGGCGCGGATGCGGTCGCGGGTGTCGTCAACTTTATCCTCGATACGCAGTTCCAGGGCGTTCGCTTCGACGGCAACTGGAGCAAGTATCAACACAACCAGCAGGATCCGAGCGTGAGTGGCGGGCTCAACATGAGCGACATCATGAACGCCAGAGGATACCCGATTCCCGGCGACGTCTGGGACGGCCAGGCGATCGACGGCACGATTACGATCGGCTCCGCCTTCGATGACGGGCGCGGCCACGCCGTGGCCTATTTCGGCTATCGCAAAGTGAAGCCGATACTCCAGCGCGACCGCGACTTCAGCGCCTGCGTCATCCAGAACAGCCCCGGCGGCGTCCCTCGCTGCGGCGGCTCGGCGACGGCCAACCCGGGCAATATCTTCCTGTTCACGACCTTCAGTGCGACGACGTCGACAACCGCGGCGCTGGGCCCGGGAACGCTTACGCTGGGCGCGGGGCCGAATATCTTCAACTTCGCACCGCTGAATTATTACCAACGCCCGGACGAGAGGTACACCGCCGGCGCCTTCGCCGATTACGAGATTACTCCGGCGATCAAGCCGTACCTCGAGTTCATGTTCATGGACGATCGCACGAAGGCACAGATCGCGCCGTCGGGCGATTTCGGCAACACGCTGACCGTCAATTGCGACAACCCGCTGCTTTCAGCGCAACAGCGCGCCATCCTCTGCGCGCCGGCCAACCTGGTCAACGGCTTCGTCGGCACCTTCCCGCTGACGGCCAATACCAACCCCGCGGGAGCCGTCCCGCCTGTGG
>JBKJYX010000223.1:0-3773 GCA_046715575.1 Sphingomicrobium sp.
AGACTGGAGTAGCCGCCCGACAGCTGCAGCTGGCCGGTCGATTGCTCTTCGACGTCAACGCCGAGCACGATCCGGTCGGGCGCCGACCCTTAGGTCTGCAAGATATCGAGCTTCTCCTGGAAGAAGCCGAGGCTCTGCAATCGGTCCTGCGAGCGCTTCACCTTGATGGCACTGAACGCGTCGCCCTCATTCAGGCGAAACTCGCGGCGGATCACCTTGTCCCGAGTAACCGAATTACCCTGGATGTTGATGCGCTCAACATAGACGCGCGGCGTCTCGCCAACCCGGAAGGTGATGTTCATCAACCGCTTGGCGACATCGCGGTCGTACGCCGGGTTGATGTCGGCAAAGGCATAGCCGGAGTTGCCGGCAAGCTCGGTCAGCTGGGACACCGTATCCTCGACGGCCTTGGCGTTGAACCAGTTGCCGGGCTGCAGTTTCACGACGCCCTTGACCTTTTCCGCGGTCAGGTCGCGCAACGCGCTTTCCGCTTCGACGGTCCCGAACTTGTACCTTGGTCCCTCCTCGACGACGTAGGTGATGATGAAGTCGCGGCGGTCCGGGGTCAGCTCGGCAAGCGCCGAAACGACGCGAAAATCGGCATAGCCCTGCGTGAGGTAGAAGGCGCGCAGCTTCTGTTGGTCGGCCGCCAGCCGGTCCGGATCATAGCTGTCGTTGGACTTCATGAAACCGAGCGGTCCGCCCGCCACGCGGGTGTACATTTCCTTGCGCAGCCGGTCGTCGCCAAATTCATTGTTGCCGATGACGTTGATCCGGCGGACCTTCGATTTGTCGCCTTCGAAAATCTCGAACACCAGGTCGACGCGGTTCTGGTCGAGCTGGACGATCTTGGGCTCGACGCGGGCCGCGAAACGCCCTTCGCGCCGGTAGAGCTCGACGATCCGCTCGACGTCGGTGCGGACTTTCGACCGCGTGAAGATCTGGCGCGGCGCGAGCTTGATTTCGGGCAGGATCTTGTCGGACTTGAGGCGCTTGTTGCCCTCCAGCACGATGCGGTTGATGACCGGGTTCTCGCGGACCGTAATGACGAGATTGCCGGTTTCGGCACCGGTGATGACGACATCGGTGAACAGCTCGGTCGCGTAGAGGTCCTTGAGCGCCGTATCGAGCGTCGCCGGCGTGTAGGTCTGGCCTGGCGAGAGATTGGCGTAAGCACGCACGGTCTCCGGCTCCAGACGTTCATTGCCGCGAACGGCGATCGACCGGGCTACTCCGGATAGCGGTGCGGGAGCAGGTGTCGCAGTCGTTGCCGGCGCTGCGGTCGTCGCCGGCGCCGTAGTTGGCGGCGTCGCCGGCGCGGTCTGTGCGAGGAGCGGTCCCGACCAGGCGCCGAGGAAAGTGCCGACGAGGAGCGTTGCACCCGTGCGCTTGCCGATAGTCTTGGTTACTGAAATCACGCGTTCCCCGCTTTTTGTGAAATATCGTGTTAGGCTAGCGAACCCAGAGATTCTCGTCACGCCCTGCCTCAAGCGCCTTAGCCAATCAAGCGCCCAAGCCCGTCCCAAAGGCCGAAGGAGCCAAGATCGTTGAAGGTCGTAAAGAGCAGCAAGGCAAGGATGAGCGCCAGTCCGCCGCGGAACGCCCAATCCTGCACCTGCAGGCTGACCGGCCGCCGTCGAACCGCTTCGACTGCGTAGAAGAACAGGTGACCACCATCAAGCACCGGGACTGGCAACAAGTTGATGAATCCCAGATTAATTGAGATCACCGCGAGGAGCTGAATGAACTCGAACGGGCCGAGACTTGCCTGTTGTCCGGCGATCTGAGCGATCTTGAGCGGGCCGCCGAGGTCCTTGACCGATCGACGGCCCGAAATGATCTGCCACAATCCGTCGATCATCGAGCGGGTCAGCGAGACGGTGTAAGCGGCTGCAGCCGGAATCAGTTCGCCTGCCGCCGGCCGGACGAAATCACGCGCACCACCGTAAATGCCGAGCCGGCCAATGCGGAAGCGCTGTCCAAACCGGTCCTTTTGCTCGTCAACCGCGATCCGCGCCGGAAGGATGAGCTGCTTGTCGTCCCGCTCGATCCGCATCGTGACCTGTTCGCCGGGACGAAGCATGACCACCGCGAAAATATCTTCAAAAGTGAATGTATTCCGGCCGGCGATCGAGACAATCCGGTCGCCTGGTCGAATTCCCGCAGCTTCTGCCGCTCCGCCTCGCAGGGTGGCCTCGACAACGTTGGGGGTGCGCGGCATTCCGAGCGTCGCGAAGAATGCAGCGAAGATCAGGATCGCGAGCAGGAAATTGGCCATTGGGCCCGCGAGCACGATCAGGAACCGTTGCCAGACGGGCTTTAGGTGGAAGCTTCGGGAACGCAGTTCTTCCGGAACGTCGTCCGGATTCGCAGGAGCGCTGGCCGGATTCATGTCGCCGACAAAGCGAACGAACCCGCCGAGCGGCAGCCAGCCCACCTTCCAGCGCGTCCCGCTGCGATCGGTCCAGCCGAAAATCTCCCGCCCGAAGCCGATCGAAAACACTTCCGCGCCGACACCGAACAGCTTGGCGACGAGGTAATGGCCGAACTCGTGGATGAAGACGAGCGGACCGATGGCGCAGACGAACGCGATCAGGATGAACCAGAGGGGCGGTTGGGAAAGCATCAGTGACAGCGGGCCTCGATCAATTCGGTCATCACATTTCGCGTCTCTTGGTCGATCCGGATCACGTCCTCGATCGACCCCGGGGCCCCCGCGATCGCCCGCTCGAGCACTTGCTCGACCAGGCTGGTGATGTCCGTAAAGCCTATTCGCCCGGCAAGGAAGCTCGCCACGGCGATTTCGTTGGCGGCATTGAGGATTGTCGATGCCGCGCCCCCGTGCTCAAGCGCCTCCCGGGCAATTCTTAAGGCTGGAAAGCGTTGCAGATCAGGCTGTTCTAACTCAAGTTTGCCAATGCTCGCGAGGTCTAGCCGCGCCGCCGGCGTGGCCATTCGGTCGGGCCAGGCGAGCGCATAAGCGATCGGTACGCGCATGTCCGGGCTGCCCAATTGGGCGAGCACCGAGCCGTCGATATATTCGACCAGCGAATGGACCACCGATTGGGGATGGATCAGCACCTCGATCCGGTCCGCCGGCAGGCCGAACAGATGATGGGCTTCAATGAGCTCGAGCCCCTTGTTCATCAGCGTCGCCGAATCGACCGAGATTTTGGCGCCCATCGACCAATTGGGGTGGGCGACCGCCTGGGCCGGCGTAACCCCCGCCAGCGATCCCGCCGGCGAGGCGCGGAACGGACCGCCGCTCGCCGTCAGGATCAGTCTTGCGACATCTTCCAGCCGGTTTCCGGCAAGGCATTGAAAGATCGCATTATGCTCGCTGTCGATGGGGAGCAAAGTCGTGCCGTGGCGAGTGGCGGCGTCGGTCATCAGCGCGCCGGCCGTGACCAGCGCCTCCTTATTGGCCAGCGCGACCGTGCGCCCCGCGCCGATCGCCGCCATCACCGGCTCAAGGCCCGCGCAGCCGACGATCGCGGCGATCACCAGATCGGCGTCATGGACCGCCGCTTCGATCAACCCGGCTTCCCCCGCCGCCGCGCGGCAGTTCGTGCCGGCAAGCCGCTCGCGCAATTCATCAAGGCGGCGTTCATCGGCGATCACCGCAAGCCCCGCCCCGGTGCGCCGGACAATGCCGACGAGCGCCTCGACATTGGTCGCGGCAGTCACCGCGGTCACGCCAAAGCGCTCGGGCGAGCGCTCGACCAGGTCGAGGGTCGAGCGGCCGATCGAGCCGGTCGCGCCAAGGATTGCAA
>JBKJYX010000224.1:0-5225 GCA_046715575.1 Sphingomicrobium sp.
CGTGCGCAGATGGCATCCCGGCCAGCGATGGATCTGGGAGCCGGGCGGCTTCGGCGTGTTCGACCCGGGCATCAACGCTTTCTCGATCGCGACCCGGATTTTTCCCGGCAATTTGCTGGTGAGCAAAGCCGACCTTTCCTTCCCCGAAGACGCGCAAACTCCGATTGCCGCCGAGATCGAGTTCGCCAGCGCGGTCGCCGACGGGCCATTGCACTGCAGCCTCGATTGGCGCCGCGGCGAGGGCGAGGAATGGACCATCGCCGTCCGCACCGCCGACGGCGTCGAGGTTCGGCTCGAGAGCGGCGGTTCGCGGTTGCTTATCGACGGCCTGGAGCAGACGGCGCATGGCGCTGGCGAATATCCCGACATCTACCGGATGTTCGTCGAGCTGATCGACAACCGCTGCAGCCACGTCGACGTCGTGCCGCTGCGCCTCGTCGCCGATTGCCTGCTGGCGGGGCGCCGGCACATGGTCGAGGCCGCTCCCGCCTGAATTCTTTTTCCATGTTACGGAAAGGGAACAATCATTCCGGCGGGACTTTGTCAGCGCATGGTTCTTGCAACAACCGACGAGCTTGACCGGACCGACGAGGCGTTCGCCCGCAACCGGCTGCTGGCGACCTTCTCGCCGGAGGTCCGCGCCCTGATCGAACCTCATGCCTCGGTGGTTGATTTCGAGCTCGGCTCGGTCATCAACGCCAGCGGCGCCGATGTCGACCACAGCTATTTCCCGTTCGGCCCGACCATGATCTCGTTGCGACTGGACCTCGCCGACGGGCGGACCATCGAGGTCGCGTCGATCGGGCAGGAAGGCGCGGCCGGTGGCATTGTCAGTTGCGGCCAGGTCCCGGCCTTCGCCCATGCCGAGGTCATCGTCGCGGGGCCGGCGCTCAAGGTCCCGATGCCGATGATCGAGGAAGCGAAGGCGCGGTCGGGGCACATCCGCAACCTGTTTTGCCGCTTTTCGGATTATCTGCTTAGCCAGGTCATGCAGTCGGTCGCCTGCAATGCGTTCCACTCGATCGAGGCGCGGGCGGCGCGCTGGCTACTGACCGCGCAGGACAGCGCAGGCAGCCGCATCGAGCTGACGCAGGAGGCGTTTGCCGGCCTGCTTGGTGCGCAGCGGACGACCATCAATGCCGTCGCCCGGACGCTGCAGGATGAAGGCCTGATCGCCGGCGGCCGGGGCATGATCCAGGTGACCGACCGGGATGGGCTCAAGCGGCGGGCGTGCGAATGCTACGCCGCGATCGAGAGCCATTTCGACGGCATTATCGGCACCAGCGGAAGCGGCGGGAAAGCCCGCAATCCGGACTGCGTCTAACTAGTTATTCTGGATATTCGACGACGTCTTGGTGACTATCTTGGCGGCCACCGCCGCCGCGCACAGATCTTCTGAGTTCGACAAAGTGATCGCGTGCCAGCTGTCCTCATTCATGGTCTTGGCGCGAGCCCCCGTGCCTTCGACCTTCTTGACATCATAGCCGGTCTTCATCGCCATCAGCTGCGGGGTGGCCGCTCCCCATTCCTTCACGATCTTGAACGGTTTGTGCATCCGCTTGCCGCTGGCCTGGCCGGATGCGGCGTCGCGCGGGCTGGTCACCTGATATTGTGCGGTGTGCATCACGCCGGCGGTGCAATCCATGCGGATGATTATGGCATCGGCCAAGCCGTCGCCATTCAAGTCGCCGCTACTGTGCGCTTTCATGTAAATCGGCCCACCGGGGTCTCGGCCAACCGCGTCGATCTTGAGAAAATAATCGGAACTAGCCGCCATCGCCGCATTCGCTGCGAGCAGCAATCCGCCCGCGATCATTGCTACTGTACGCATTGTCCATCTCCCCCGATTTCGGGAGCGAGAATGCGCTCAATCGCCTTTGTCTGCAACCATTTGCCAGCGCAGCGTTTCGCCGGCGTGGAACGGGACTATTCCGGCGATTTCCTGCGCCACGACGTACTCCGCGCGCTCCAGCGTGACCGTGCCCTCATTGAGCGGTAGCCCGTAAAATCGTGGGCCATGTTCGGACGCGAAGGCTTCGAACAGGTCGAGTGCGCCTTCCTCTTCGAACACTGTCGCATAACTCTCCAGCGCGAACGGCGCATTGAAGATTCCCGCGCAGCCGCACGACGATTCTTTCGCATTGCGGCTATGCGGCGCGCTGTCGGTGCCGAGGAAATATTTGGGGGAGCCCGAAGTCGCCGCCTGGCGGATTGCCTGGCGGTGACGCTCGCGCTTGGCGACCGGCAGGCAATAGGCATGCGGTCTCAGCCCGCCAGCAAACAGCGCATTCCGGTTGATGACGAGATGATGCGGCGTAATCGTCGCCGCGACATTCGGCCCGGAATCGCGCACGAAGTCCGCGGCTTCGACGGTCGTGATATGCTCAAGCACGATCTTCAATTCCGGAAAATCGCGCGCCAGCGGCTCGAGGACGCGGTCGATGAACACCGCCTCGCGGTCGAACACGTCGACCTCCGGATCGGTCACTTCGCCGTGGACCAGCAGCGGCATGCGACAATCCTGCATCCGCTCCAGCACGCCGTGGATCTTGCGCATTTCCGTAACGCCTTGGGCGGAATTGGTCGTGGCGTTGGCCGGGTAGAGCTTGCCCGCGGCCCACACGCCCGCCTGATGCCCGCGCGCGATGTCGGCCGGGTCGGCGGCATCGGTCAGATAGCATGTCATCAACGGCGTGAAGCCGTCTCCCGCCGCGGCGGCGATCCGCTGGCGGTACGCGTCCGCGGCTTCGACGCTCGTCACCGGCGGGCTCAAATTGGGCATGACGATCGCCCGCGCAAACTGCCGCGCGGTGTACGGCGCCACCGCCTTCAGCATGTCGCCGTCGCGCAAATGCACATGCCAGTCGTCGGGGCGGCGGATGGTCAGCGTTTGCAATGCCACGGCGGCTCCCTAACTGAAGGCCATGGCCGCTACCACCCTCACCGACCGAGCCGTCATTCGCCTTTCCGGCGAGGGCGTGCGCGATTTCCTGCAAGGCCTAGTCACCAACGACGTCGCCAGCGAGCTGCCAGTCTGGGCCGGGCTGCTGACGCCGCAAGGCAAGTGCCTGTTCGACTTCTTCGTCTGGGGCGATGGCGACGACCTGCTGCTCGATTGCGAATCCGGAGCGGCCGACGATTTGGTCAAGCGTCTGGCGATCTACCGCCTGCGCCGCGCAATCACGATTGCGCGCGACGACAGCCTGGCGGTGCATTGGTCGCCCGAAGGCGCCGGCGATCCGCGCCTTCCCGGACTTGGCCGACGCTGGCTGGCTTCAAATCCTCCCCTCGATTTCGAGGGGACGGGGACCAGCGAAGCTGGTGGAGGGGCCACTTCTAAATACCTCAAGCATCGCCTCGGCCTCGGCGTCACCGAAGGCCGCGCCGAATTGGGCGACGTCCTCTGGCTCGAATGCAATGCGGCGGAGCTGAACGGCGTCAGTTTCTCCAAGGGTTGCTTCGTCGGCCAGGAGAACACGGCGCGGATGAACTGGCGCGCCAAGGTCAACCGCCGGCTCCTGGTCGTCGAAACCGCCGAGCCCGGCCCGCGCACCCGCATCGTCTATCCCGAGCTCGGCCTCGCCGTCGAGCATCGCCGCCTCGACGACCTTAAGGGCGCAATTATCCCCGAATGGCTGAGACCGGCCCTTAGTTAGCCGACCACCGCAAACGCCCGCACCGGGAACGTGCCCATGCCGGCGACTTTGGGCGGCACCGCGGAGAAGTGGAAACCGCTGTCGGGCAGTTGCCCGAGCCCGCGCATATGCTCGCAGATTGGAACTTCCGCCGCCAGCAGCTTGGTGTGCACCGACCGCGCCCTGACCCGCGTGTCGTCGATATTGTAGCTGTCGATGCCGACCAGCGCCGCGCCCTGCTCGACCAGCCACGCCGCTGCCGCGTCGGTCAAATACGGGTGATCGACCGCGTAGGCGTCGGTGCGCCAATGCTCGTCCCAGCCGGAGTGGATCAGCACCGCCTTGCCGCGAACATCGACACCCTGCAGATCCGCCGCATCGGTCGCGATTCCCTCCGCATGGGGGCGGCGGACGACGATCCCCGGCAAGTCCGCAAGCGACTCCAGCGGCAATTCAGCCAAATCCTTGCCGTCGGCAAAGCGGTGAAACGGGCTGTCGAGATAGGTGCCGGTATTGGCGACCATGTCGATCCGCCCAATTTGGAATGTCGAGCCGTCGTCGTAATGGGCCGCCGATCCCTCGCGCGTCCAGAAATCGCAAATGTGCGGCCCCGGCAGGCCCAAATAGGTGACCATGCCGCCTTCGATCACATGGCTGAGGTCGACGATTTCCGCTTTGCCCAGATGCGCCATAGCGCCACCCCTCCGATCATCATCCAGATCACATTCAGCACTGCCGACGGCAGCGCGCCGTGCCACCAGCCGTTGACGATGAACCCGGCCGCACCGACGATATTCATCCCCTGGTAGAGCGGCGACTGCCCGGTCACCTTGCCCATCGACAGCAGCAGATAAGCAAGCAGGATCAGCGACGCGCCGACCCACCCCGCCGCCTCGACCCCCAGCTCGACCAGAGTCACTCGTCCCAACTCCGCCCGTCAATTTGCCGCACTTCGACTCCTTCGAGCAGCGCCGGGTCGACCAGCCGCGCATTGACGCCCATGCGCTCGTGGGGCGGCGGCGTCAGCGGCTCCCAGTGGGTCGGCGTGCCGCAAGTCTTGCACCGTAGCATTTGCAGGTACGTCTGCTTCAAGTCGCTCCGGACATAACGGTCGAACTCGCCGTCGATCGTCAGCTCTTCCGAAGCGAAATAGATGCCCTGGAAACCGCTTGCCGTGCACAGGCTGCAATTGCAGTGATTGACGTAATCGGGCTGGCGCGAAATCCCGATCGTCGCCCGACCGCAATGACAGCGGGCGACCATCTCCATCAGGCGGCCAGCCTCCGCAGCACATATTGGAGGATGCCGCCGGCGTGGAAATATTCGAGCTCGTTGTAGGTGTCGATGCGGCATCGGGCGGTGAAGGTCCGGCTCGACCCGTCGGCCTCGGTCACCACGACCACGACATCCTGGCGGGGTTCGATCGCGCCGACGCCTGAAATGCTGAAGGTTTCGCTGCCGTCGAGCCCGAGGCTGTCCGCCGTCTCCCCGTCCTGGAACTGCAGCGGCAGGCCGCCCATCCCGACCAGGTTCGATCGGTGGATGCGCTCGAAGCTCTCGGTGATCACCGCCCGCACGCCCAGCAGCACG
>JBKJYX010000225.1:0-4795 GCA_046715575.1 Sphingomicrobium sp.
GCGGAATGCCGAGGCATTCCGCGGCCCCGCCAATTCACCGATACTTAGAAGCGGAAGCGGAAATCCGCCTGCGCGCGCTGGTCGGACATCGCGCCGCCGCCGACCGCGTGCTGGCCCGAAAGGCCGAACGAGAACGGCCCCTTGTCGAAGGTCACACCGCCCTTGGCTTCGACCCAGCCTGACTTGCTGACACTGAGCGGAAGCGCGAAGCCCACGTCCGGGGCCGCCGCGAAGCGCACCGTCACGCCGGTTTCGCGCCCGGCCAGCAAATTGACATAATCGGCCGAGATCTGCGGCTTGATCGTCCCGCCGGCAAAGCCAATCGCACCTTCCAGCTTGGCGCCGACCCGAGCCTCGACGCGCGACATCGTCAGGTCATTGAGCTTGAGAGCCGTCTCGCCGCCGGTCTCGCTGAACCCCTTGAGGGTGTAGCGGCCGTAGCCGAGCTGCACCCGAGGAGTCAGCGTCAGACCCTTCGCAATGCCGGTGACGAGGCCCGCTTCGGCAAGGGCCGAATAACGCGCCGCGCTGGTCGCTCCGGAGAGCCGCATGATCGCGCTGCCGTCGGTCGACAGACGCTCGACGGATGCGCGCGACGTTTCTGCCGACAGCATGCCGCCGACATAGAAGCCGTCGCCCAACGGCGTGGCCGCATAGGCAGCCGCCATCGTCGTCCGCGACCGGTTGTTGTCGCCGGCTGGCGAGCTTGCGCCTTCGGCCATGCCGACGGCGGTGCCGAGCGTGCCGTTTTCGCCGAGCGGCGTTTCAAGGCCCATCGCCATGTGCCATCCGCCGTTACCCGCCTTGTAACCGCGGTCGCCGTAGGTCGAGCGGGTGCGCTCGATGCCGCCCGAAACGAACCCGGTCAGTTTGCCTGGCAAGTCAGCGACGCTGGCGCCGCCGCCATTGCTGGCACCGAAGCCCAGTTTGACGGTCTGCGCCTGGCCGGCGCGAGCCGCGAAGGCGGCCAGCAGTTGCCCAACAAAAGACATACCCTTTGCCCTGCCGCTGCCAAGCAGTGACAGGCGATCGGTGACACTGGTCGTCAGCAGCCTGCTTTGGTGGTCGTGAAGTGCGCCGACTTCGCCGATGACGCGCGGGGTCAGTCCCGAAAGCGTCGCCGACAGCTGCGTGGCGTTCATCAAGTCGATGGAGCCGTACAGGTTCCACAGGCTGTTGTAGCTCCCCAACCGCAACGCATCGAGCGCCGACGCGAAGGCGATCTCCGTCGCCGAGCCGCCATCGAGGATCTCGACCAGGCTTCCGGCACGGAACTCGGCCCGCACATCGTTTTCGGTGTAGGTAAGGAACGGACGGAGAACCCCCTGGAAGGTGTAAACCGAGCCGAAAACTCCATCCACGCCGAGGTCGGCATGGGCAATGATGCGCGACGTCCCGTGGCGCGGAGCGGGAGCGTCCGTGACCTTGTTGAAGACGACCGCGCCGCCATTAAGGGCGAGCACGCCGGCAACGTCGAGCAGGTCCGAGCTGTTGCGGGTGACATCGACGAAGTAGGACGAAGCCGACGCCAGGATCATGTCGCTGTTGACAGTGAGTGTCCCGATGCTGTCGCCGCCGCCTGGGGCAACGATTGCCGCAGCCACCGTCAGGAAGTCGGAATTGATCGTTCCGCTGCCCGTCAGGAGGCCCTCGACTACCAGCATCTCGTGGGTGTTCAGAACGCCGTCGACATTGGTCCACCCCATGATCTGGGTGTAATCGGCCCAGGTGTTGAGCGTTCCGGTCGCAGCGATGCTCAGCTTGGATGGCCCGTTGATCGTCATCTTGTCGATCGTCGCGGCCGCGCTGAGCGTGGTCGTGCCGGTCTCACGCAGGGTCACGTCATAATAACGCGCCTTGACGTTAGAGGCCGCGGTCGCGCTGTTGACCGGCTCCACGTTGTTGGGAACGAAGTTGGTCGTGCCAGGACCGCCGAGAGTATAGTGCGGGATGCCGTCGCCCGCGGGTTGCCCAGGCCCGGTCATCGTCGAGCATCTGACCTCGAGGAAGCACACCGTGCCGAATTTCGCGACCGGTCCGTCGGCGCCACCTTGGGCAATATCGGGGAGCAGGTTCACCAGCTCGCCGTCGGCGCCGATGGTGACATAGTTGGGATCCATGTCCTGGACCCAGTGGGTCGGATCGAACCAGTCGCCGTTCCCGGCCAGGGCCGAAGCGTATTTGTAGGGGTTGTTCCGGACGATTTCCTCCCAGAAGTGGAACAGGGGCGGATAGACGTTGAACTGGCCGTAGGTCGACAGGCCGCCGTTGAACGAAAGGCTGCCGGTCAGGACGCCGGCAACGACCTGGCGATCCCAGCGCTGGTCGACGATCAGCGGCCCGCCCGAATCGCCGCCCGCGGTGGCGCCTTCGTTGGGCAGCGCGGTGCCGCCGAGACCGTTGAAGTCGTAATAACCGTTGTTTCGGTTGCCGGCACCCGCATTATTGCTGAAGAATCTTGGGTTGGCGGCGGCCGCGGCAGCGCTCCACGTGGGATCGTCGAAATCCAGAAAGTAGATTGAGTGCTGGTGCGTCAGGAATTGGGTGCTGCCCGGGCCGCTGATGGCTGGGGAGGACACCCAGTCGCGCGTTGAAAACAGCCCGTCGATCATATTCTCTGCCGAGCGACGGCGGTAATCGATCCCTGCCAGGCTACCGATGCCGGACAGGCCGACGCCGGCGCCACCGTAACCGGTGACGGTCGCATGTGTTGGTCCATCGAGCGGCGAGAACAGCAATGCCCAGGTCGGGATGCCGTTGGCATGCGTGTCGAGCGTGACGATCGCAATATCCTGATTGGCGAATTCGCCGAGTCCGCCGAGTGCGATCGGCTGCGAGCCGGTGCCGTACCAGACCTGGTTGGCGTTGTAGATGTTCAAGGCGACATTGGTCTGGAAACCGGAATTGCGCCAGACCTCATAGGCGCCGGTCTCACCCTGGCAGCCGTTTCCGGCGGTATTGACGGCGCTCAACGCCGCGTTGACGCCGGCCGTAACGCCCAGGCAGCGATTGGTCGATCCAAAGCCGAAGCTGAGCGGAATGCCCTGCGAGGTGATCACCGCGCGAGAGATCGTCGTCGCGCCGATGCTGGTGATGGCGCCGAAGGGACCGTTGACGCTGCCGGCGCCTGCCACGCCAGTATTGCTGCCGTAACGATACGCCGGAACGTTGTAGACGCAGTGGGCCGCCGTAATCACCGTGCGCGGGTTGATTAGCGTGCCGCTGCACAGTCCGAGGCCGCCGGAAGCGGGCCCGGTCTGGGTGAAAGAAATTTGCTGGCCAATACCGTTCACTGTCCCCGCCGCTTCCAGGACGTCCGGGCTGTTGGCATAGGCCGCGCCAGTAGCAAGGCTGCCGGGACCCAGGGGATCTACCAGGTGATTGGCAACGATATCCTCTTTCGCAATGGGCTGCTGGCCCCCAGGAATCTCTGCGGCTGCTGGCGCCGCAACTGTGAGACCAAGAACGGATGCCGCTGCGAGCAGCGAGCCACGACGCGAAAAAGACGCTTGGTGCATTGACGTAGACCCCTGTGGTGAGAGCGCGGGACAGCCCCGTGCGACTCCGCGCTAGATCATTCAGACTAAGGCAAAATTTCGTGCCGCCAAGCGATTTTTTAGGTTTGTTAACTTTCTTTACAAGGGGTCGATTATGCCAACGATTAGGCGGCAAAAGAGTTGGGTTTTGCGTCACTCCCCGGCGAGAATGTTGATCGCCGCGGCCAGCTTTGTATCGCGATTTGTGACCCCGCCCGCGTCGTGGCTAGTCAGGCGAAAGTCGACGCGGTTCCATCGCGAAGTGAACTCGGGGTGGTGGTCGACTTTTTCGGCGTGCAAGGCGACGCGGGTGAGGAATGCGAACGCCTCGCTGAAGTCCTTGAACTTGAGGCTCCGGACCAGGGCTTTCCCGCTTTCGTCCAGGGTCCAGCCAGCGGGCAGCGGATCGGTCATGCCCCGTCTATGGACCGCCCGCACAATCTTGCAAAGCGGCGCCCCCAAGCGCAGGGAAAAGACCGAAAAGAGGAGAATTGGTAATGGCCACCCAAGTCGCCGAGAAAGGGCCACTCGGCTTCGCGAACCCGATGGGCACCGACGGCTTCGAGTTCGTCGAATATGCCGCTCCGGACCCCGAGCTGCTGCGCGACCTGTTCACCAAGATGGGCTTCCCGGCGGTCGCCCATCACAAGCGCAAGAACGTCACGCTACACCGGCAGGGCGACTGCAATTTCATCATCAATGCGGAGTCCGGCAGCTTCGCCGAGGATTTCGCCGCGATCCACGGCCCCTGTGCCTGCGCCATGGCTTTTCGAGTCCAGGATGCAAAAGCCGCGCACGACCGCGCCATGAGCCTCGGCGCGACCGACATTCAAAACGATGTCGTCGACGGCGAGCTCGAAATTCCGGCGATCGAAGGCATCGGCGGGTCGCTGCTCTACCTCGTCGACCGCTACGGCGACAAAGGCAGCATTTACGACGTAGATTTCGAATTCTTCCCCGACTGGCGCGAGCGCGAGGTTAGCCACGCCTCGCACCTGACCTACATCGACCATCTCACCCACAATGTGAATCGCGGCCGGATGTCGCATTGGGCCGACTTCTACGAGAAGCTCTTCAACTTTCGCGAGATCCGCTACTTCGACATCGAGGGGAAAGTCACCGGCCTGTTCTCGAAAGCGATGACGTCGCCCTGCGGCAAGATCCGCATCCCGTTGAACGAGAGCCAGGACGACAAGAGCCAGATCGAGGAGTTCCTGCGCGAGTATAAGGGCGAGGGCATCCAGCACATCGCTCTGGGC
>JBKJYX010000226.1:0-8583 GCA_046715575.1 Sphingomicrobium sp.
GAAGGGGCCAGGCAGGGCCGGCAGTTCACGCCCGAGCCGGACCCCGGCGCTGGCCGTTTCTTTCGCTCCGACCATTTCCCTTTCGCCAAGGTCGGCGTCCCGGCGATTTCCCTGACGTTCGGTAACGATCTGGTGAACGGCGGCGTCGAGCGCGGCAATGCGCTCGAGGCCGAGTATATCGCCAAGCGCTATCACCAGCCGGACGACGAATTAGACCCCAGCTGGGATTTCTCCGGGCTGGTCGAGGACGCGCAGCTGCTCCACAATGTCGGCTACCGGCTCGCCAACTCCAGCGATTGGCCCAACTGGAGCAGCGACGGCGAATTCCGCGGCGCCCGCGACAAGTCGGACAGCGATCGGACCGGCGCACCGGTGCCGCCGGTGAAGCGTGGAGAACGCGGTTGAGCCGTCGCTGAAGATGAGTTAGTTCCTGCTTTGTTCTCAAGCAAGGAGAGTCGCAAATGGCCGATCTCATTTTCTACACTAATCCGATGTCGCGCGGGCAGACGGTCCGCTGGATGCTCGAGGAAGTCGGCGAGCCGTACGAGACCGAGATCCTCGACTACGGCTCGACAATGAAGGCCGAGCCCTATCTGTCGATCAATCCGATCGGCAAGGTCCCGGCGATCCAGCACAACGGCAAGGTGGTGACCGAAGTCGCGGCCATCTGTTGCTATCTCGCCGATGCGTTTCCCCAAGCCGGCCTCGCGCCCCCGCCCGCCGACCGCGCCGATTACTATCGCTGGATCTTTTTCACCTCGGGCCCGATCGAGGCGGCGTTCAGCAACAAGGCGGCCGGCTGGGAACCCACGCCCGAAAAGCAACGCATGTTCGGCTACGGCAATTACGAGACCGCGATTCGCAATCTCGAATCCTGCCTCGCGTCCAAGCCCTACATAAGCTGCGACCGCTTCACCGCCGCCGACCTGTTCGTCGCCGCCAACGTCAATTTCATGCTCCAGTTCAAGCTGCTCGAGCCGACCCCGGTGTTCACCGATTATGCCGCGCGGATGACCGACCGCGACGCCTTCCGGCGGGCGCGCGACATCGACGGCAAGCTGATCGCCGAAATGCAGGCAAAGCAGGAGACCGCGAATGCCGAATGACGACATCCGCCGCAGCGCGATCGTTCTCCACGACCGTTTCACCCACGAAGGCATGGACCGGCGGCTGTTCATGCGCCGGATGGTCGCGCTGGCGGGAAGCGTCGCCGCCGCCGAGGCGCTGATCGGCGCGATTTCCGCCAACCCGGCCGCGGCGGCCATCGTCCCGGCCGACGACAAGCGCCTGACCACCCGCACGCAGACCCTCGCCGGCGGCTACAAAGCCTATGTCGCCGAGCCTCGCACCCGCTCGCTAAAAGCGACGGTGCTGGTGATCCACGAGAACCGCGGCCTCAACGAGCATACGCGCGACGTCGCCCGCCGCCTCGCCATCGCCGGGTTCCGCGCCGTCGCGCCCGACATGCTGTCGCCGGTGGGCGGGACTCCGGCCAATGAGGACGCGGCCCGGGCGGCGATCGGCAAGCTCGACCTGGCGGCGGCCACGGCGGCCGGGGTCGCGATGCTCGACGAGCTGTCGAAATCCAGCCGCGGCGGCAAGGTCGGCGCGGTCGGCTTCTGCTGGGGCGGCGCCTATGTGAACCGCCTCGCGGTCGCGGCCGGCGACAAGCTCGACGCCGGAATCGTCTATTACGGCCCCGCGCCCGACCCGTCGCAAGCGCCCAAGGTCGCGGCGCCGCTGACGATCCACCTCGCCGGTCTCGACGCCCGCGTCGCACAGACCGCCTGGCCGTGGATCGCCGCGCTCCGCGCCGCCGGCAAGAAGGTCACTTACTTCAACTACGAAGGCGTCAACCACGCGTTCAACAACGACACCTCTGCCGAACGCTACAACCAGCCCGCCGCCGACCTCGCCTGGAAGCGCACCCTGCGCTTCTTTCGTAAACGGCTCGCTTGAAAAAAAGGGCCGGCGGTTTCCCGCCGGCCCTCGTTTGATCGATGGGATTCCGCTTTAGCGGCGGTCGCCCATGAAGGCGAGCAGGAACTGGAACATGTTGATGAAGTCGAGATAGAGGCTGAGCGCCCCCATGATCACGACCTTGCCCATCATGTCGGTGCCGGCGACCTGGTCGTACATGCCCTTGATCCGCTGCGTGTCATAGACGGTGAGGCCCGCGAACAGCAGGACGCCGATGGCGCTGATCGCCAGTGCCATCGCGCTCGACTGCAGGAACAGGTTGATCAGCATCGCCACCAGCAGGCCGACGACGCCCATGACCAGGAACGTGCCGAAGCCGCTCAAATCCTTCTTGGTCGTATAGCCATACAGGCTCAGCCCCAGGAAAGAGGCCGAGACAGCGAAGAAGGTCTGGGCGATCGACACGCCGGTATAGACCAGGAAGATTGTCGACATCGACAGGCCCATCAGCGTCGCGAACGTCCAGAATAACAATTGCAGGGTCGACGTCTGCATCCGGTTGACGCCGAAACTCATGGCGAAAACGATCGCCAGCGGCGACAGGATGATCACCCAGGGCAGCAAGCCGCCTCCCTGGAAAACCTGGGCGGCGTAGCCGGAGTTCGCGAACAGCATCGCGACGATGCCGGTCAGGAGCACGCCCGACGCCATATAATTGTAAACCGACAGCATGTAGGACCGCAGGCCCACATCGCGGGCGGCGCGCGGCACACTTACGGTCGCAGTGTTCACGGCCTGCTGACGCGGGTCGAAGGGGTTTGCCATCTCATCTCCTTTGCACGGGCAAAAGGCCCGTTACACCGGATATATATCGTGGATCACCGAGGGGACTTCAAGGAAAACCGGACAAGAGGCGATGGGCCCGTCCCTTTCCACCCAAGCCTTACATTGCGTGCTCGGGGTATGGCGCAGCTTGCGACGGATTGCCGGGAGCGCCACCAAGCTTGCTCGCGAAGCCGTGATTGATGTCGCGATGGTGGGCTTCGTCGGCGCGAACGAGCAGCACGACATCGCGTAGCGTCGCATCCGCCGGCATCTTCCAATAATGCCGGGCGATCGCCGGGGCCGCGACATTGGGCGAGCGGCCTTCGTCGATTTCCTTGAGGTAAAGCGTGTAGCTGATCACCGCCTCCTCCTCGAAATAGCCGACGACGCGGTGCGCAGTCCGCGAAGAGATCAGATAAAGCAGCGAGAACAGGACGAGGAAAATCCACTGGGCCAGGAGAATGACAAGCCGCTCGAACAAGGTCGGCTTGGCGATCTCGATGAAGGTCATGAGATGCATCCGCTCGTTCTCGGCTTCTTCAAGCAGCGTCCGGATCCAGCCCTCGTCGTCCTTCATCCGGCGCAGGCAGGTGAGATGGGTGAACATCGCGCCGACCATTCCCGGAACGGCGGCGACGGTTTCGAGGACGATCGCCCGGTGGCCGTAGCGCTTGGCGAAAAAGGTATCGGCGCAGAACCGCAACAGCTTCGTGAAGCCCAGCGCGAAATGGTCCGAAACTCCCGCCGGCCGATGATGGACCAGCGGCTGGGCGTCGTGCTCCTCGGCGAGTGCGCCCGGTGCGGGGGCAAGGATAGAATTGGTCATCTCAGGAGCCTTTCAGGAACGGAAAATTCCGCTGCTCGACCGATTGGGGGTTCGAACCCATTTCGAGCCCATGTCGTGCTTGAAAGAGTCGAGCACCGTTTGCGTTACTCGGCCGAGCCTGTCCCGTTGCCCGACTAACCCGTCGCGCAGTTGAAGTGTTCCGGACCTTCCAGCAATAAGGCGCCTTGAACGACCGCTTCCTGCCCAATGCTGCCGTTCGCTAAGGCCCCGACCATGCACCGCTTGTTCGTCGCCATCCGTCCGCCCGAGGCAATCCGCGATAGCCTGATCGACGCGATGGCGGATTCGCCCGAACTGCGCTGGGTCGGCGACAAGCAATTGCACCTGACCCTGCGCTTCATCGGCGAGGTCGAGCGCCCCCTTGCCGACGACATCGCCCTCGCGCTCACCCGCATTCGCTCCGACCCGTTCGAGCTCCGCGTCGACGGCGTCGGCATTTTCGAGCGGCGCAACGGCGGCGCGCTATGGGCGGGCGTGCAACCAAAAGTGCCGCTCGCTGCCCTCGCCGCGAAGGTCGAGCGCGCCTGCGTCTCCGCCGGCCTGGAGCCCGAACGCCGCGCGTTCCACCCGCACATCGCCCTCGCCCGCTTCAACCGCGCCAGCAACACGGCCGCGCAGGCGTTCCTCGAGCGCAACCGCGCCCTCGCCTCGCAGTTGTTCGAGGTCGACCGCTTCATTCTCTACGAAAGCCGTCTCTCCCGCCACGGCCCGCATTATGAGTCGGTGGCGAGCTGCCTGCTGGACTGAGATCTCGGTCGCCAAGCCGCTAATGTCCGCTTTCCACCCATTACGAGCGTTTGCGTATGATGCGCTTAACTACTGGGCAGCGTCCGGGGATTGCTCACCGCCGTCGGCCGCCTTTAGGTTGGTCGCCCTCATCTTGCCCCGCTCGTCCTGCTCGATGTCGTAGGACAAGCGCTGATTCTCGTTCAGCGTACTCATTCCGGAACGTTCAACGTCGGAAATATGGACGAATGAGTCGGCTCCACCGCCCTCAGGTTGGATGAAGCCAAAGCCCTTTTGCTGGTTGAAAAACTTAACCGTGCCGATCGGCATTGCACTGTTCCTTCTCTTTTGAATCGGAGTGTCGAATTTTCATTGTTCAGAGCAACACAGAATTGGTTTCGGCGAAGACTCCTCAACTGTCGCTCAACGACTGCGCACGGCTTCGGTTCACCCGCCACTCATTTAGGGTGTACGCTTTCCACTCAAACATTCAAACTGGTCGGCCTCGGCAACCTTATGTAGCTACCATATCCGGACCCGCTTCTCCGGGGCGATGTAGTATTTCGACTCCGGCCCGATGCCGAACGCCGCGTACCAAGCGTCGAGGTTCCTGACCGGCCCGATGACCCGAAACCGCCGCGGGCTGTGCGGGTCGGATGCGACCTGGGTCTTGATCGCATCATCGCGCTGGTTGCCGCGCCATGCCTGAGCGAAAGCGAGGAAGAAGCGCTGGTCCCCGGTCAGCCCGTCGATGACCGCTGCGGGCTTGCCCTTCAAGGACATCCGATAGGCCTCGTGGGCGACCTGCAGGCCGGACATGTCGCCGATATTCTCGCCCATCGTGAATTCGCCGTTGATGAACACGCCCGGGGCGGCTTCATATGACGAATATTGCTTGCCGAGCTCGACGGTGAGCGCCTTGAACCGGTCGGCGTCGGCGGCCGTCCACCAATCCTTTAATGCGCCCGAGGCGTCGAACTTGCGGCCCTGGTCGTCGAAGCCGTGCATGATTTCATGTCCGATGATCGCGCCGATCGATCCGTAGTTGACCGCGGCGTCGGCCTGCGGATCGAAGAACGGCGCCTGGAGAATCCCGGCCGGGAACACGATCTTGTTCTCGAGGAAGCCGTTATAGGCGTTGACCGTCGCCGGGCTCATCCCCCACTTCTTCTTGTCGACCGGCTTGCCGAGGTCGGCCAGCTGATAGTCCCATTCGAACACATTGCTGCGCTTGATGTTGCCGTAGAGATCGTCGGACTTGAGCGTCAGGGCTGAAAAGTCACGGAACTTCTCGGGGTAGCCGACCATCACCTGCATCTTGTCGAGCTTCACCAGCGCCGACTGCTTGGTCGCGTCGGCCATCCAGCTGTTGCCCCTGATGCGCTGCGCCGCGGCCAGCTTCAGATTGCCGACCAGCTCCTCCATCATCGCCTTGGACCGGGCTGAGAAATAGCGCTCGATATAGGGCTGGCCGAGCAGCTCGCCCAACCGCCCGTCGACCTGGTCGATGCCGCGCCGCCAGCGCGGGCGCAGCTCCTTCACCCCCGACAGGGTCTTGCCGAACGCGAACTTGCTGTCGACGAACCGCTTGGACAAATAATCGGTAGCTTGGTCGGCGACCTTGAAGCTCTGCCAGACCTTCAACGTCTCGAGCGGAGTTTTGTCGAACAATGCGGCGGTCGCCTTGATCGCGCTGTTATCGCCGGCGATCAGCCGCGGCGCCACCGCTTTGGCGGTCGCCAGATAGTCGCCCCAGTCGATGCCCGGCGCATAAGCGGCGAGCGTCGCCGGGGTCATCGGATTGTTGAGTTTGGTGAAGTCACGCTTGTCGGTCTGGTTCCACGCAACCTTGGCCAGCTCGGTCTCGAAGGCCATGACCTTGTCGGCCTCGGCCGCAGCGTTTGCCGTCCCGATCATGCTCAGCGTGCGCTCGATGTAAGCCCGATACGCGTCGCGTTGCGGCTTGTATTTGTCGAGCAGATAATAGTCGCGGTCGGGCAAGCCCATGCCCGACTGGAACACGTAGAGCGTGTTCATGGTCGGGTCGGCCGGGTCGCCGAAGATGCCGAGGCCGAACAAGGTGCCGCCGAAGTCGGCCGCGGTCGAGGCCATGTGCCGTACGAACGCCGCCTTGGTAGTGATCGCCGCGACGCGGTCGAGGTCAGGTTTCAACGGCGCGGCGTCGAGTTGCTCGATCCGGACTTCGTCCATCCAGCTGGCGTAAAGCGCGCCCAGCTGGCTGTCCTTTGGCGCACCGGTGATGATCGCCCGCAATTGCTCCTGGTTGCGGTCGTTCAATTCCGAACCGACGCCGTTCTGCGATTTGTCGGCGGGGATCGCGTTGGCCGCCAGCCACTTGCCGCTGGCATAAAGCTGGAAATCGTCGCCCGGTTTCACCGCCAGGTCGCGGGTGCCGATGTCGACCCCCCAAGTGCCGAAGCGGACCGCTTTGACGTTAGCCGTCGACGCGCTCGCCGATGCCGCCCCGCTCGACTCCTGCGCAAGCGCCGGCGCCCCGGCCAGCATCGTCGTTGCAAGCAGTACCGCCGCTAACCCAAAAGCCTGATTCCGCATGATTTCCCCCAACAACTCCAATGAGATATGCCGTCCGTTGAGCGACCGCGCCTATCCCATCCACAATATCTCGACAAGCGTCAGGAGGTCATCGACAAACCGCCCGCCCGTTGCGCGTGGCGGGCTCAGTCCCCATCTGCCAATCGCCCGCGTTGACCTTCGCGCGCCGCTTGCTTAATCAGAACAAAGCTGGAACGAAAGCACTCATGCTGACCCACATTTCCGTCCGCGGCGCGCGCGAGCACAACCTCAAGGGCGTCAACGTCGAGATCCCGCGCGAAAGCCTGACGGTCATCACGGGCCTGTCGGGCTCGGGCAAATCCTCGCTCGCTTTCGACACCATCTACGCCGAGGGCCAGCGGCGCTACGTCGAGTCTTTGAGCGCCTACGCGCGCCAGTTCCTCGAGATGATGCAAAAGCCCGATGTCGAGCATATCGACGGCCTGTCGCCGGCCATCTCGATCGAGCAGAAAACGACGTCGCGCAACCCGCGCTCGACGGTCGCGACGGTGACCGAAATCTATGATTACATGCGCTTGCTGTGGGCGCGCGTCGGCATTCCCTATTCGCCAACGACCGGCCTGCCGATCAGCGCGCAGACGGTCAGCCAGATGGTCGACCGGACGATGCAGCTCCCCGAAGGCTCGCGCCACTACCTGCTCGCCCCCGTCGTCCGCGGCCGCAAGGGCGAGTATCGCAAAGAGCTCGCCGAGTGGCAAAAGGCCGGCTTCACCCGCGTCCGCATCGACGGCGACTTTTACGACATCGAGGCCGCGCCGGCGCTCGACAAGAAATACGTTCACGACGTGGAAGTGGTGGTCGACCGCATCGTTGTTCGAGGAGGTATCGAAGCACGCTTAGCCGACAGCTTCGAGACCGCGCTCAAGCTCGCCGAGGGCCTCGCCTATCTCGACCCCGCCGATCCAGTCGAAGTCATTGATAAGGATGCCCAATCCGGCATGAAGCTCGACTATGGCGTCGCCGGCCGGATCATCTTTTCCGAGAAATTCGCCTGCCCGGTCTCGGGCTTCACCATCGCCGAGATCGAACCGCGGCTGTTCTCCTTCAACGCCCCCCAGGGCGCCTGCCCAGCGTGCGACGGCCTCGGCGAGAAACTGGTGTTCGACGAAGACCTCGTCGTCCCCAACCACTCCTTAAGCATCGCCAAGGGCGCGGTGGTGCCGTGGGCCAAGTCGCAGCCGCCCTCGCCTTACTACATGCAGGTGCTGAGCTCGCTCGCCCGCGCCTACGAGTTCGACCTCGCCACCCCCTGGGCCGACCTCGCGCAAGAAGCCCGCGAAATCGTCCTCCACGGCACCAAAGGCCGCCCGGTCACCCTCAAGTTCGTCGACGGCCGCAAGAGCTACGAGGTCAAGAAACCGTTCGAGGGCGTCATCGGCAACCTCAATCGCCGCATGCTCCAGACCGAGAGCGCGTGGATGCGCGAGGAGCTCTCCCGCTACCAGTCGAGCCACCCGTGCGAGACCTGCAGCGGCGCCCGCCTCCGCCCCGAGCCGCTGAGCGTCAAGATCGCGGCTGAGGACATCTCGATGTCGACCCGCCGCAGCGTCGCCGAGGCCCTCGCCTGGTTCGGCACGCTCGAGGCCAAGCTCACCGGCCAGCAGCAGGAAATCGCCCGCGCCATCTTGAAAGAGATCAACGAGCGCCTCGGCTTCCTCCACAATGTCGGG
>JBKJYX010000227.1:0-6609 GCA_046715575.1 Sphingomicrobium sp.
TTCTGGAACAGGATGCCCCAGCGGCGGCGGATGTTCTTGGCCTCGTCCTCGTCCCGTCCGACCATGTTCTCGCCGAGCACCTCGATCTCGCCCGCGTTGGGCTTCTGCAGCCCGATGATCGAGCGCATCAGCACCGATTTTCCAGTCCCGGAGCCGCCGACGACGCCAAGGATCTCGCCGCGGCAAACCTCCAGGTCGAGGTCCTCGTGGATGACCTGCTCCCCAAAGCTGTTGCCTAGGCCCCTCACCTTGATGATCGGCTCGTCCTTCATCGCCATCCGATCGAGCTGAAAAAGACGGCGAACACCGCATCGAGCACGATCACCAGGAAGATCGACTGCACGACCGCGTTGGTGGTCCGCATTCCGACTTCCTCGCTGTTGCCCTGCACCAGCATCCCCTGGAAGCAGCCGGCCAGCGCGATGATGAAGCCGAACACGGGCGCCTTGATGATGCCGATGTAGAAATCGGTCATCGGGATCACTTCCTGCAGACGCTGGACGTAAGTCAGCGGCGGGATGTCGAGCACCAGCCAGACGAAGATCCCCCCGCCCAGCAGCGACATCATCATCGCGAAGAATGCGAGCAAGGGCATCATCACCACCGACGCGATCAGCCGCGGGATGACCAGGGCCTCGACCGGCGACACGCCGATGGTCCGCATTGCGTCGATTTCTTCGGTGATCTTCATCGTCCCGATCTGTGCCGCGAATGCCGATCCCGAGCGGCCGGCGACCATGATCGCGGTCATCAGCGTGCCCAGTTCGCGCACCGTGATGCGGCCGATGAGGTTGATGGTGTAGATCTCGGCCCCGAACTGTTCGAGCTGCACCGCGCCCTGCTGGCCGACGACGACGCCGATCAGGAAGCTCATCAGGCCGATGATTCCCAAGGCCCGGACGCCGACCACGTCGAAGCGCTGGACGATGGCATTGATCCGGAAGCGCTTGGGATGCTTGACCAGATTGGCGAACCCGATCAGCGTCGCGCCCAGGAAGCCAAGTAGGCCGAGGAAGGTTTGCCCTAGCTCGGCCATCCATTCGCCGAGCTCGTTGAGCACATGCAGGAAACCGCCGGGTTGCTCGGCGTGAATCTGGACTGGCCGGTCGGCCTCGGCGACCTGTTCGAGCAGGCTTTCGATCTCCGGGCTCGCGCCGGTCACCTTGGCGCCGCGGTCGCGGACCGTTCGGTAGATGATCCATGCGCCGACCGTGTCCATCTTGTGGATCTGGGACAGGTCGATGGTCAGCGGGTCGCCAAGCGCCTCGAGCTCGCGGACGGTGGTCGCGGCGCGGGTGATCGTCAGCGATCCGGCGACGCGATAGGTGTCGCCTGCGCCTTCCCCCGTGTCCCGAGACCCCGCGGCGATTTGGTCCTGACCGGCCATGCAACGCGAATTAGTGCGCGAAATCCCCCGCAGGGGCAAGTGCGCGCCCGTCAGGCAAGTCAGACTAGGCCGCGGCTTCCCTGCCGTGCATCTCCCCTTTATGCGCGAAGGCCGATGTCCACCCAGCCGCCATTGCTGTTCGTTCCCGTCGGAGCCAACGCCGCCCGGCCGTTCGGGATGGAGGCGCGGGTTCGCGCCTGCCGCCTGGCGGCGAACGCCGGATTCGAATGTGCGAACTCGGTCGAGCCGGGGCGGGACATGCTGATCGCCAGCCTCGATTATGCCTGGGACCCGGCGTGGCTGAAAGCGTTCGCGACCCGGCCGGCGAGCGTCCTGACGCTGGGTGGAAAACCGGTGCTCGCCCACGTTCCGGTCGGCGGTCCGGCTCCTGGTCCGATCGCCGAGGCGATGGCGCGCGGGGACCTGACGGCGCTGGAGCGGCTGGAGCCGATCGCCGCGGAGACTTTCGAGCTCAGCTACGCCGAATTGCGCAAGCGTGAACGGCCGTTCGTGATGCCGCTCGACCCCGCCGATCCGGAACCTGTCGAGCGCGCTGCCTATGACGCGTCTTACAAGGGCGTCACCGACGTTCTGACGCTGTACCTGTGGCGCAAGCCGGCCTTTCATTTGACGCGCTGGGCGGCCGAGGCCGGGCTCAGCCCCAATATTGTGACCGCGGTCGGCGCCGTCCTCTGCGTGCTGGCTTTCTGGCTGTTCTGGGAAGGGCATTACTGGCTCGGCGTCGGGTCGGGCTTCATCTTCATGGTGCTCGACACCGTCGACGGAAAGCTCGCGCGCTGCACCGGCACCTCGTCCAGGTGGGGCAACATCTTCGACCATGGCATCGACCTCATCCACCCGCCCTTCTGGTGGTGGGCGTGGATTCACGGACTCGCCGCCTACGGCCGGCCGCTGGAGCCGATCTACGCGACCATGCTCTTGTGGGCGATCGTCGGCGGTTACGTCGCCCAGCGCCTGGTCGAGGGGGTGTTCATGCGCCGCTTCGGCGGCATGCACATTCACGTCTGGCGGCCGATCGACAGCCAGTTCCGGCTGATTACCGCGCGGCGCAACCCCAACATGGTGATCCTCGTCGCCGCCTTGCTGTTCGCGCGTCCCGACGTCGGCATCAAGCTCGTCGCCTTGTGGACGATCGTCTCGCTGATTTTCCACGCCGTGCGGCTGGCGCAGGGGACCGTGCAGGCTGAGCAGGGCAAGCCCGTCGCCTCCTGGCTGGCATGAGCGGCTGGACCGCGCTCGTGCTTGCCGGATCGCGGCCGGGCAAGGACGCATTCGCGCTAACCCACGGCACCGATTTGAAGGCGCTGATCCCTGTGTCCGGCGAGCCGATGGTGCGCCGGCCGGTGATGGCGCTGCTGTCGAGCGAGCGGATCGATACGGTTCGCGTGCTCGCCCAGCAGCCGGATCGGATCGCGGCGGTGCTTCCGGCGGACCCGCGGCTGACGGTTGAGGCGTCGGGAGAAACGATCGCAGCGACGCTCGAGGCAGTCTGCAGCGATCCGACCGCCACATGGCCGGCGCTGGTCACGACCGCCGACCATGCGCTGCTCGACGCGGGCATGATCGACGATTTTTGTGGCCGCGCGGGGGACGCCGACATCGCCATCGCCGTGGTCGAGCGGCGCGCCCTGAAGCGGCGGCTCCCGGCCACCCGGCGCACCTGGATCCGGTTCCGGGGCGGGGCCTACAGCGCCGCCAACTTGTTCATGCTCAAATCGCCCAAGGCCGCGCCCGCGATCGCGCTCTGGCGCTCGGTCGAGCAGGACCGCAAGAAGGGCTGGCGGCTGCTGATGGCGATGGGTCCCGCGCTGTTCCTCGGCGCGGCATTGCGCCTGCTGACGCTCGACCAGGCGCTGAGCCGCATCGGTAAAAAGCTCAATCTGGCCATCCGCGCCGTCGAGATGATCGATCCTCTCGCCGCGGTCGACGTCGACAAGTCCGACGACCTCCGCCTGGTCCAAGCCATTTTGGAAGGCCGCCAATGAGCAAACGTCCATGAGCGACCTTGCGATCTACGACCTCGACCGCACGGTCACCCGCATCGGCACCTACACGCCGTTTCTGATCCACTGCGCGATGCGGCGCGCGCCGTGGCGGCTGCTGCTCTTGCCGGTCGCGGCCGCATCGATGCTTGGCTATGCGGCGAAGGCGATCGACCGGGCGCGCTTGAAGGAGATCAACCACTGGCTGCTGCTCGGCGGGTCGACCCACCCAAAGGATTTGAAGCCACTGGTCGACAGCTTCGCCGACGCCACGGTGGCGCGGAACATCCGCCCAGGCGCGCTAAAGGCCATCGAGCGCGACAAGAGCGAAGGCCGGCGGCTGGTCCTCGCGACCGCCTCCTACCGGCTTTACGCCGACGCCATCGCCGAGCGGCTGGGCTTCGACGACGTCATCGGCACCGGCTCGGTGATCGGCCTTGACGAGCGCCTTCGCTCGCGGATCGAGGGTGAGAATGCGTACGGCGCGGCCAAGCTTCGAATGATCGCCGCCTGGGTCGAGAAATCCGGGCTCAAGGGCAAGCACGGCCACGTCCGCTTCTACTCGGACCACGCCTCCGACGCGCCGACCTTCGAGTGGGCGGATGAGCCCGTGGCGGTCAACCCACACGCGCGCCTGGCTCGCCTGGCAATCCGGCGCGGCTGGGCGATCGAGGACTGGGGGTAGCGAATGTCCGCTTTCGACCCAATGCGGTCACTGGGCACTTAGCTTCGCGGACTCGGCCTTGCAGTCGTAGGGAAGATCTGGCTCGAAGCAGAAGTCCGGCCATTTGCCGCTTTTGCGCCAGTATTTCAGCAGTCCGAAATGCTGCGCGACACGCAGAAAACGCGGATTCTGGCACATATTCCTAAGTGTCGGTCGGAACAGCGTCTGAAGGGTGACTTGATCGATCGGCCGCGCAGGCGCGCGCATAAGCGTTTGGAAAGCCTCGTCGTCGCGGTCGTAGGCTTCCAGCACTTCCGCAGGTGTAGAGTAAAAGCCGCGTTCGGCTGCGACCGCGCGGGCGATCCCGATTGCACGCGCGATATTGTTCTGCGTGGGCTCGATCCTGGCTATCAGGAATGCATCATGCGCCTTGCTCGTGCCGTACATTCGCAGAATTCTGAGCGCGGGCTGCGGATCGCCGTAGCGCAAGCTCACGCGGAACCTGGCGTCCGTCAGATTCATTGCGACGGGCGAGATCGGCACAAACTCCTTGAGTTCCTCCAATGCTCTCGAGACCCGTCCCGAAAACGCCAGTGAACGGATGTATTCGCTGCGGCCATAAGGCGCGAGCGGGTCGAGCCGGGCTGCACGCTCAGCGTCCACGACGGCTTCGTTATTGCGGCCGACGAGCATCAGCTGCTCTGCTCGTGTTCCCAGGACGAACATGTCGTCCGGGTAGGCCTCACGAAGTCTGTCGAGGAGGCCTATTCTGCCTGCAAATTCGGTGGTCGGAAGCAGCTCCACTTCGGCGAGCTGTATCTCGGGCATTGCCGGTTCGATCCGCCGAGCCGCTTCGATCTGCAGCCGAAGCCACTGCTCGGTCGGCTTCGTCATCTCGGTGGGAATCGAGCGCATGAACGCTCCCGCGAGGAGCAGCTGCTTGCGCGCGGGAAGGAAACGCGGCTCACGCTGAACCACTTGCTCCAGTTGTGGAATGAGGATCGAAACATCCTCCATGCCGTAAAGCGCGCCGAAGCGTGTGCAGACTCCCAGATATTGCTTGAGAAGGTCGAGTTGCAGCGGGCGTCGGGCCGCCAGCGCCGCGCTCGCGCATTCGAGCGCACTCTTCGCCGCAACGGCGACCGACGTCTTGAGATCGGCCGCTTCGCCTTCGGGTGACGCGAGACTCTGGGAGGAGAGGAGCTGGCGATCCTTCGCGCGCAGCAGCAGAAGGTTCGCTGCTGGCTTGCCGGCCGAGGTCGTACTCGAAACCTCGACAAGCAGGTCCGGTGTTTCGTGCGCGTTTTCATCCACGAGGTTGACCGATTGCCCGCGACCCGATTGCGCCGCACCGAGCCTCACGAACAGGTCCCGCGCCAATGCACGAGAGTCGGCGCTAGTATCGGCAGGGCGAACAGCGACGACCGGAACGCCGGCGCTTGCCCACGGACGCCACAGCAAAATCCCGGCGGCGGCTCCAGCAAGCACCAGAACGGCGAGTGCAACGGCCATGAGCGGCAGTTTGCGGCCTAGTCGCGGGCGGGCAGCGTCGTCGTCGTCGGGCGCCTTGATTGCGATTGGCCTGCCGAGCGCCTCGACCGCGCCGACCAATTGCTTGAGCGCGCCTGATCGTCCGCGCCCTCTCGCCGACGCGAGATCGATTGTTTGATACTGGCGGAAACCCAGCGGCGGTTCGACGTCGTCCAGGGAAACGGGGATCAGTCGCCCGCTGTCCCGGCCCGCGGCTGCCTCGTCGCGCACCCAGGCGCTATCGACGGAGCGCTCCGACCAGAGAACGACGACGGCATCAGCCTCTTTGAGAGCCCTGTCGATTTCCTTGTTGTATTGGGCGCCGGCTTTGATGTGCTCGTCCCACCAGACCGAATGACCGGCGCGCTCCAACGCCTGCGCCAAGACGCGTGCCTTGTCGGCATCCTCGCGGTCGTAGCTCAAGAAAACGCTGGCCATCGGCAGCCTCCTGAGAGTTCAGTGGTGCTGCCATTTCGCACTCTGCGCAAGCACTCTGCTCATCTAATGTCCGCTTTCCACCCAAAGCAGCCATTTGACCGAACTGAGCATCGCCGAGCTCTGGTATCAGGCTAAACCGCCCGCAAGGCATTCTCGAAGTCGGCGATCAAATCGTCCGCATCCTCGACCCCGATCGAAATGCGGACCAGATTGTCGGTGATGCCCAGCGCCTGCTTGCGCTCGTCGGGGACCGACAGATGGGTCATCGCGGCGGGCGCGCTGGCCAGCGTTTCGGTGCCGCCGAGGCTGACCGCGAGGTTGGCGATGACGAGCGCGTCGAGGAACGCGAATGCCTCCTTTTCGCCGCCCTTCAGATAGAGCGAGAAGGTCGACCCGGCGCCGGTGCAGTGGCGGTTGTAGATGTCCGCCTGGCGCGACCCTTTCTCGAGAAAGCCCAAATAGACGACGCTTTCGACCTTGGGATGGTCGCGCAGGTACGCGCAGATCTTGTCCGCGCTTTCCCCCGCGCGGTCCATGCGCAGCTCGAGCGTCTCCAGGCTCCGCAGCAGCATCCACGCGGTGTTGGG
>JBKJYX010000228.1:0-10241 GCA_046715575.1 Sphingomicrobium sp.
ATTGCCGCTCGATATCGAGGATCTGGAAGCCTCGCTTGCCCCCATCCGGGATGAGCTCGCCAGCTTAAGCCATTCGGGCGGAGCGATTGGCAAGCAGGTGAGCGTGATCAAGAGCGTTGGGGGCGTCGGCGCAACCGCATTGCTCAGCCAACTTGCAATCCAGTTCGCGGAAAAGGAAACGGCCGCCGGCCGCGAAGTTTGCCTGCTGGATCTTGATGTCCAGTTCGGCGATGCGGCCTTCCAGCTCGGCTTGCGGCCAAAACTGTCACTCAGCGATTTGCTCGACGCCGGCTCGCGCCTGGACGGGGATCTCCTGCGCGCGACCACGGTCGTCCACCCAAGCGGCCTCAATGTCATCGCATCACCGGCCGAAATGATGCCTCTGGAGGCGCTTTCGAGCGAACAGCTGATCGAGATCGTTGACCTTGCGACGCGCGAGTTTGGCACTGTTTTTGTCGAATTGCCGACGAACTGGACGAACTGGTCGCTGTCGGTGCTGGCGAGATCGGACCTGGTGCTCCTGGTTACCGAACTCAGCGTGACGAGCCTCCACCGCTCTCGCCGGCAGCTCGACTTGATCGCAAGTCAGGATCTCGCCGCGCTAGACGTGCGAATCGTCGTCAACCGCTTTGAGAAGGGGCTTTTCAAGACGATCAAACCGGCCGACGTGCGGCAAGCGCTTGGACGCGACGTCGGTTACACGATCGCCAATGACCATGCCGTGATGTGCGCCGCGGTCGAACAAGGGGTGCCGATTAGCGCCATCAAGCGGAGAAGCAGCGTCGGCAAGGACATTGAATTGCTCGATGCCGGTATTGCCGCCGCGCTCAGGCTGGAGCGCTAAACGTGTGGCAAGTCAAAAAATCCGCGCGGGGTGCGCCACGGGACGTCGCAGCGCCGCGCACGCTCGAAGAGCATCGGCTGGTCACGATCGGCGACGCGGGGGCCTTCGCCAAGCGCGATACCCACACTGACCTGAAGGTCGAACTGCATCAGAGGTTGCTCGACCTCATCAACTTGTCGGCGCTCGATAAGATGTCGCGCGAGCAGATCCAGGCGGAAGTCGGCGACATCGTCCATGAAGAGCTCGCGAAGCAGAACCAGGCGCTCAATCAGGCGGAGCGCAAGCAGCTGGTCGGCGACGTCCTCGACGAGCTGCTCGGCCTCGGGCCGCTGGAGCCGCTGCTCAAGGACCCCACCATCACCGACATCCTCGTCAACGGGCACGCCCACGTCTTCGTCGAGCGCTACGGCATCCTCGAGCCGACACCGGTACGCTTCAAGGATGAACGGCACTTGCTTCGGATCATCCAAAAGATCGTCTCTGCGGTTGGCCGCCGGATCGACGAGTCGGCGCCGATGGTCGACGCCCGACTGGCCGACGGAAGCCGCGTCAACGCGGTCGTACCGCCGCTGGCGATTGACGGGTCTTTGTTGTCGATTCGCAAATTCGCGCGAGTGCCCATTGGCATGGATCGTCTGATCGAAATCGGCAGCGTGCCGGCGCAGGTCGCCGAAGTGCTCCAGGCAGTGGTCGGTTCTCGCCGCAACGTCCTCATTTCCGGTGGCACCGGCTCCGGTAAGACCACCATGCTGAACGCCATGTCCGCGTTTATCGACGGTCGCGAGCGCATCGTTACGATCGAAGATTCAGCAGAGCTTCAGCTCCAGCAACAGCATGTCGTCCGCCTGGAGACCCGCCCGCCCAATATCGAGGGCAAGGGCGAGATCCTGCAGCGCGACCTGGTCAAGAACGCACTGCGCATGCGGCCTGACCGGATCATCGTTGGCGAGGTGCGCGCTGGTGAGGCGTTCGACATGCTGCAAGCGATGAATACGGGCCATGACGGCTCAATGACGACGGTCCACGCCAACACTGCGCGGGATGCGCTGTCACGCGTCGAGCAGATGATCGGCATGAGCGGAGTCGATATTCCGGCGCGTTCAGCCCGTGCCCAGATTGCTTCGGCGGTCAACGTCGTAATTCAAGTCGGACGCCTCGCCGACGGAAGGCGTAAGTTGCTCAGCCTTTCCGAGCTCACCGGAATGGAAGGCGAAGTGGTGACGATGCAGGATATCTTCCGTTACCGGCAGACCGGCGTCGCCGCCGACGGCCAGATTCAGGGCCGCTTCGAGGCAACCGGTATCCGTCCGCGCTTCCTCGATCATGTTGAAACGCACGGGCTGACGCTGTCGTCCGACCTGTTCCGCCCTGACACGAAGTTCGAGCAATGAACGATAGCTGGCTAAAGGCCTTAATCCTCGCCTGCATCTTTGGCGCGGTGGTTTTGGCTGCAGAGTCTCTCGTTGGCTGGCTGGCGAGCAGCCGCTCTGGAGGCAAGGCGATCAATCTGCGGCTCAAGATGATCGGCCAGGGCCGGACTCACGGAGAGGCGCTCAACTTGCTGCGCCGCGCTGATAGCGACGTGCCGGCATGGCTGCCTTCCATTCTCGCCGGGATTGCCGGCAAATTCGAACGCATGCTGATGGCCGCTCAAATCACCATGCCGACCGGGCGCCTGATGCTTCTCATCCTGCTTGGCCCAATCGTGCTGTTCTTCGTGATTTTGATGATCATGGCGGCGACGGGTGTGCCAATCGCCTTTGGTCGACTGATCATGGTCGCGACGTTCAGCGGACTGCTTGGCGCAGCCATTCCGCTCATGGTGCTCCAGTTCAAGGCCAACCGGACGCGGAAGAAAATGCAGGAGCAGTTTCCGGTGGCAGTGGATGTGTTCGTGCGCGGCTTGCGGGCGGGCCACCCGATTGCCGCCGCCCTGGACCTGCTGACCGCGGAGATGCCCGATCCGATCGGCAGCCAGTTCGGCATAGTCGTTGACGAGGTGACCTATGGCGCCGATCTTCGCGATGCGCTGCAAGCCATGGCCAATCGATGGGACCTCGACGACATGCGCATGTTCGTGGTTTCGCTTTCGGTCCAGAATGAGACCGGCGGAAACCTCGCCGAAATTCTCGAGAACCTGTCGACGGTGATCCGAGAAAGAGCCTCGATGATGATGAAGGTTCGCGCACTGTCGAGCGAAGGCCGGATGACCGCGATCATGCTGACGGGCCTCCCGATCTTTGCATTCACCACGCTTTTCCTGGCCAATCCAGCCTTCTATCTCGATGTCTCGGACGATCCCGCTTTCCTGCCCGGATTCATCGGGCTGGTGCTGCTCTACATCATTGGCTTCGTCAGTATCCGTCGCTTGGTCGACTTGAAGGTATAGCGATATGTTTGGCCTGATCGCCGAAAATGCCTTCCTGAGAGCGCTGCTGCTGGCGGCACTGTTCGCCTTGGTTGCCGCGATGGTTTATTTTGTTGCGGCGGGGGTCGCCACGCGACAGCTAGCGCGCCGCCGTCTCGTTGAGGACGGGCCGCGCACCACCGTTTCAAGCAATACCGGCACGTTGCGCACCGACCAGTCCCAGAGCGCCTGGCTGAAGCTGGTCAACGCCATCGAGAAGTCGGGACTGTCGCTGGTCGACACGAAAGACAAGGCATTGCGGCAGCGGCTGATCGCGGCGGGATTCACGGCAACTTTCGCGCCTCGGCTTTACACGCTGGTCCGGATTGGGTTGGTTGCGCTGCTGCCGCTCATGCTGCTCGGATTCTACCGGATGATGGGGTCGACGCCGAGCCTGACGAGGCTCTACATCACGCTGTCGATTGCCGCCGCGCTCGGCCTCTATCTCCCCAACGTCTTCATTCGCGCCCGCGCTGACCGGCGCCAGCGCGAGATCATCAACGGATTTCCAGATGCTTTGGATCTGATGCTGGTCTGCGTCGAGGCTGGCCTCGGCCTAGAGGCGGCCTTTGCTCGCGTCGGGCAGGAAATGACGAAGTCTCATCCACGTCTCGCGGAACAGCTTGGCGCAGTTGTGCTCGAACTGAGGGCCGGCCGCAGTCGCGAGGATGCACTGCGCCGAATGGCCGACCGTGCCGGCGCCGACGAAATCCGGGCCTTCGCCACGCTACTGATTCAGTCGACCAAGCTCGGCTCTTCGGTCGCGCAGACGATGCGCATTTATGCTTCCGAAATGCGCGAACGGCGGCGCATGCGGGCTGAGGAGAAGGCTCACCGTCTGCCGGTGCTGCTTTCCATTCCGCTCGTTGTCTGCATGCTGCCGGTGATGATCGGCGTGCTGATGCTGCCAGCCGTGATCCGGGTGATGCGGCAGGTGATGCCCGCGCTTGCTGGGGGAGGATAAGATGCGACGGGGGGACAAGATCATTGGCACGGTGGCGATGCTTTCGGTCGCCGCCTGCGGCGGTGAACAAGGCAAGCTACAAATCCGCCCAATCAAGGCGCCGTTGGCCGCGGGGTTTAAGGCGGTACCGTTCCGGATTGCCGAGGCGCGGAGTCAGTTCGCCTTGGGCAATGTCGCGCTGGCGCTCGAGGCCTTTCGCCTTGCTTTGCGAGAAGATCCGAACAGCATCGATGCGATGACGGGTGTCGCCGCGTGTTACGATCGGATGGCGCGCTTTGACCTGTCACGCCGCAACTACGAAGCGGCCCTGGCGATCGCGCCGGGCGATCCTCGACTGCTGGCCGCCTTCGCCGCCTCGTTGGACCTTCAAGGCCGGACGACCGAAGCCGCTTCGGTCCGCCAGGAAATCAAGCAGCGGATCGCGCTTGCTGCACGAAATGCCGCGCCGCAAACGGCTCCGGCCATCGAATTGGCTGCAACGCCGGCACGCTCGGTCGCATCGCCTCCTGCCGTGGCGCTGGCGAGCCCAATCGAACCGGTTCAGCAAGTCGTTCCAATCGAGCGCCCTGCGCCGGCGCCCACGGTTCCATTGGCCCCGACCAAGCCAGTCCAGATCGCCCAGGTCACCCGCGTTGCTTCGCCCGCTCCGGTAGTCGCACTGGCGATCGGTCGCTCGGTGACGGTGGTCCTGCCACCGGCGCGCCCCGTGGCGGCGGCGCCGTCCGTCCCGCCAAAGTTGGAGAGCGCAGTTACGATTGCGCGGGCTCCTGTTCGGCAGCAACCTGCCACGCCGCCGGCGAAACCGGCCGTTGAAAGTGCGTTGGCGGCGACGCTTCCTGCGCCGGTTACCCAGCCATTGCCGGTGACGCCACCCGTAAAGCCGGCGGTGGAAAGTGCCGTGATCGTGGCGCGCGCCGAGCGCGACGTTGCGAAATACAGGGGTAAGATAGGCCCGAGAATAGAACGGCTGTCGATGCGGGAAGTCGAGCTGATTACCGTGCCCGGGCCACAGTGGCGCGCGCTGACGGTAGGCCGCACCCAGCGAAGCGCAACCGTCAGGTTCATTCCCCTTCGTCAAGCCGCAATGCGCCCCGCTGGTGTTAGGATTCTGAATGCCGCTCGAGTCGACCGGCTTGCCGCCCGCACTCGCATATATCTCGCGGGCCGCGGATGGCGCGCGATCTCCATTGGCGATGCCCCGGCCACCAGGATGCGAAGCGTCATCCTCTACCCGGCCGACAGACGCCGCATGGCGGAAAGGCTCTCCGCGCAATTCGGCTTCGCAATCGCGCAGCGTCCGGGCGCCCGCCAGGTGACGATTCTGCTCGGCCGCGATGCCGCTCGTGATTCTGCCCTCCGGGCAAGGAGCTGATGACGCTACTGCTACTTGCAGCGGCGGTGGTTGCTGCAGCCTCCCCGCCTGCCGAGCCTTTGCGCGAGGCCGCGCACGCGATTGAGGCTGGGCGCCTCGACCAAGCTCGGATCATGATCGGCAACGCCGTCAAGGCCGGCGCCAAGGGCGACTCGGTTGACCGGCTCCTTGCCGACCTCGACTTCGAGACGGGCGACTTTCAATCCGCACTGGTCCGCTACGGCGTGCTGCTTGGCACGCATAGCGGGGATCTGGGTCTCGCCGAGCGGGCCGGGATCGCCGCGATCCGCACCGGCGATGTGGCTCGCGCCGCAATCCTGCTGGAACGGGCGACGACGTCACCGACAGCTTCGTGGCGGGCGTGGAACGCCCGGGGAGTTGCAGCCGACCTTCGTAGCGACTGGAACGTCGCCGACCTTTCATACTCCAAGGCCCTGGCGCTAAAACCCGACCGGCCGGAGACCGTCAATAATTTCGGATGGTCCCTGCTGTTGCGCGGCCGCTGGATCGAGGCGGCGGAGCAGCTCGAGCGTGCGGCTGCACTCGATTCGAAGAACCAGCGGATCGCAGCCAATTGTGATCTTGCTCGAGCCGCTGCGAGCCAGGGCCTACCGCAGCGGCGTCCGAATGAAAGCGACAGCGACTGGGCGGCGCGGCTCAACGACGCGGGTGTGATGGCCCGGGTTCGCGGCGACCAAAAGAGCGCGATTGCCGCGTTCGCGCAGGCGATCGAGGCGCGCAGCCAATGGTTCGAACGCGCGGCGAACAATCTGGCGCTCTCCCAGGCGGACGTTTCCCAGGCGGGACAATGAAGCTCGCCGCCGAAGCGCCGATGTGGCTGGCCCTGATCTTCGCGCTGCTGCTCATGGCGGCCGCTGTCGAAGATGCCGTGCGGCTGCGAATCTCCAACGTCATTTGCATTTTGATCCTGGGAGCAGCTTTCGTAGCGATTGCCGTGACCGGACCGGAATCTGCATTGTGGCAGAACGTCGTCGTTTTCGGCGCTCTGCTAGGCATCGGAACGGTGCTTTTCGCTTCGGGCAAGTTGGGCGGCGGCGACGTCAAGCTGCTGGCCGCGGCCGGCCTTTGGTTTGATATCCGAAGCGGAGTCGTGATGCTTACGACGGTCCTAATCGCTGGGGGCGTGCTCGCTTTGGTGGTCCTGGCGCTGCGGATGTTCAAGTGGAGCGATGGTGCGATCGCCCGGGTGCGGTTGCTCAAGCCGAAGGGGGGCATTCCCTATGGCGTGGCAATCGCGACGGGCGTGCTAATGGCGACCGCCATGCTGCGCGACTAGCCTCCCCTCGCAGGTCGTTTGCACCGGTTTTCGGCAGTCGCGGTGAACTTCCGCTTGGACTTCGACGACGGGCTTGTGGCGAAACGCGCTGCCACTATTAAGTCTGCTCAGGAGGCGGATGGATGGCGGATGTTGAGCTGCGGGCGGTAAGCAAGGCTTTCGGGACGAGTCCCGTGCTGCGCAACATCGATCTGAGCGTGAAGGACGGAGAGTTCCTCGTCCTCGTCGGCCCCTCCGGCTGCGGAAAGTCGACGCTTCTTAGAAGCATCGCCGGGCTCGACGAGGTCGATTCCGGCGACATACTGATTGGCGGCGAGCGAATGAATGGCGTCCCGCCCGCCAAGCGCGGCATCGCCATGGTGTTCCAGTCCTACGCCCTCTACCCGCACATGACGCTCCACGAGAACATGGCATTCGGGTTGAAGTTGGCGGGGAAGAGCCGTTCCGAAATTGACACTGCGGTCGCGGCGGCAGCGGAGCTACTCGATATCCGTCATCTACTCGACCGGAAGCCCAAGACACTTTCGGGCGGGCAACGGCAACGGGTCGCGATCGGTCGCGCGATCGTTCGCCAGCCATCGGTATTCCTGTTCGACGAACCGCTTTCCAACCTCGACGCCGCCCTTCGGGTCCGCATGCGCTATGAATTTGCCAGGCTCCACAAGCGGCTGAAGACCACGACGATCTACGTCACTCACGACCAGGTCGAGGCAATGACGCTCGCCGACCGGATTGCCATTCTCGACCGCGGCGAGATTCATCAGCTCGGGACTGCCGAGGAGCTCTATCAGCGTCCGGCCAGCCGGTTTGTCGCGGGGTTCGTCGGATCGCCGCAAATGAACTTCATCGAGGCCAAGCTCGATCGCGCTGGCGACGACCGCGCGTTGGTTAAATTGCGCAATGGAGCACTCATCGAAGCGGCGGTGAACGTCGGGTCTCACCGCGCCGGCGACCCGGTGACGCTTGGCGTCCGTCCCGAGCATTTGGTGAGCGTGGAACAAGGCGGGTTGCCGGCGACGGTGGCGCTCATTGAATGGCTGGGGAATATGCAGTTCGCCTACGTCACCACCGACGTGTCGGATGAGCCGCTGATCATGCAGCTTCCTGCTGGACAAAAACTCGACGAAGGACAGTCGATCATAATCGGTGCGAAATCCGAGGATTGTCACCTGTTCGACAGCGACGGGCACGCTTTTCCGCGCGCCGCGAACTCCCCCGATTCCATCGCCGCCTGACGCGCAGCAAACCTTTTGAAAATGAGCCGCTTGCAGTATCCGACTGAGCTGTTAGTTAGGCGATGTAACCGTTTACACAAATACCACATAGATTGATGCAGGGGCGATCGGTTTGAACAGGGCCCGGACAAACGCCAACAGCTTCTGGAAGCAGCGTTGAAAGGCGCCACCATTCGTGACGTGGCGCGAGCCGCGGACGTTTCGGTGGCAACAGTCTCACGCACCCTCAACGGGATCGAAAATGTCGCCGGGATTACGCGCGACCGAGTGCTCAAAGTCGCGAGTGAACTGGATTACATTCCGCACAGCGGGGCGCGGTCGCTGTCATCCCGGCGCACCGACACGATTGGTGTCCTGCTGCCCGATCTGCACGGTGAGTTTTTCTCCGAGCTGATCCGCGGCATCGATCTCGCCGCCCGGGCCCGTGGACTGCACCTGCTGCTGTCGAGCTCGCATGGCGATCCGGTCGAGGCCGCGGCCGCACTGCGCGCGATGCGCAGCCGAGTCGATTCGATCATCATGATGTCGCTTAATGCCGGCAGCGATGCGGTTGTCCCGGCCGCGCCGGTTGGCGTGCCCCTGGTCTTGCTCGGCGGGAACCGCCGCAATGCCGATCGACCTTCGTTTGTCATCGACAATTATGCCGGTGCATTTGCCATCACCGAGCATCTCGCGAACGATGGCAATCGGCACGTCGCTTTTGTTGCCGGGCCGGCGGACAACATCGACGCGATGGAGCGGCTGCGCGGTTATCGCGCTGCACTTGCGCGCACCGCGGGCGCGTTTCCTGAATGGATTGTCCAGGGCGACTTTAGCGAGGAATCTGGCCGCGAAGCCGCGCGGACGCTCGCCGCTGCGGGACCGCCCGACGCGATTTTCTGCGCCAATGACATGATGGCGATCGGCTGTCTCGAAGGCCTGCGTGAAGCCGGCATCGCTGTCCCTGGCGATGTCGCCCTGGCCGGCTTCGACGACATCCCGATCACGCGCTACGTCAATCCGCCGCTGACCACCGCCGCCGTACCGATCGCCGAAATGGGCCGTCAGGCGCTCGAGTGCTGCGCGGACATCATCGCCGGGCGACAGCCCAATCTGCAGCATATTTTCAAACCTAAACTCGTCATCCGAGCGTCATCCGCCAACAGAAGCTGAGACGCGACCACGAATTCAAGAGGGGAATAACCATGACCAAGTCACATTCCAGCCGCCACCTCGGCCGCAACCTGATGCTTCGCTCGCTGCTGCTCGGCGTATCGAGCGTCACGATGATCACGGCCGTGGCGGTCCCTGCGGCGGCGCAGACGGTTACCGCTTCGATCAGCGGCCAAGTGCGAGATGCGCAGGGTGCAGGGGTTCCCAATGCGAATGTGACCGCACGCAACGAAGGCACCAATCAGTCGGTCACCGCGAATGCGGATACCGACGGCAATTACACCCTCGCTGGCTTGCGTCCGGGACCCTACACCATCTCGACCGAGATCGCCGGGGCTGCCGTCAGCGATCGCGTCACGGTGGAAATCGGGCAGGCCGCGACGCTCGACCTGGCGCCGACCGCAGCCGTTGCCGAAGGCGCGGAACCGGCCGCTGCCGACGGTGACACGATCGTCGTCACCGGCCGGCGACTGGTTGAAACGAGAACCAGCGAAGTCGCCACCAACGTCAGCCAGCAACAGATTCGCCGACTGCCGCAGACCGACCGCAACTTCATCGCCTTCACTCAGCTTGCGCCGGGCGTGAAATATAACGACAGCGAGACCAACCGTGGCTTCCAGAGCGGCGCTTCAACCGCCTCTCAAGTCAACGTTTTCATCGATGGCGTCAATCTGAAGAACTCGGTGCTCGACCAAGGTGTCGCCGGCCAACAAGACAGCCGCGGCAATCCGTTCGCCCAGCTCGCGGTGCAGGAATTCCGCGTCCTCACGCAGAACTTCAAGGCCGAATATGAGCAGGCCGGCGCGGCCATCGTGACCTCGGTCACGAAGACCGGGACCAACGAGCTCCACGGCGATGCATTCGTGTCCTACACCGACAAGGGCATGATGGCGAAGGACGTGTTCGACAAGCGTGCCAACCCGCCAAGGCCCAAGCCCGACTTCAAGCGGATGCAATATGGTGCGTCGCT
>JBKJYX010000229.1:0-4229 GCA_046715575.1 Sphingomicrobium sp.
ATATTGGGTGGAATGCCGGGCTGATAGACCCATTGGTCGAGCCTCAGTTTCTGCTCGAGCGCCTTGTCGCCCTTGATCAAATGCTGGCGAAGGTCGGCGAGGAACATCGCCGAGGTGACCGGCTGGAACATGTGGCGCTCGAACCAGCCCTTCATATAAGCGTCGAACCGGTCGCGGCCGACCGCCGCCTCGATGGTGCGCAGGAAGGCCGCGCCCTTTTCATAGGCGATGTCGGTCAGGCCGTCGTCGGGATGCCGGCCTTTGAGGTCGAGATGAAGGCGCGTGTCGGGGCCGGTCGGACCGCCATTCTCGCCGATCGCCTTGTCCAGTGCATCGACACCGAGCGCGACCTGCTGCGCTGCGACCTTGGGACCGTAGAGCTGCTCGACGATGCGCCGCTCGGCATAGGTCGTCATGCCTTCATTGAGCCAGATATCGGCCCAGGTGGCGTTGGTCGCAAGATTGCCCGACCAGCTGTGGGCAAGCTCGTGTGCGACCAGGCTGACCAGGCTCTTGTCGCCGGCGATGATGGTCGGGGTCAGGAAGGTCAGGGTCGGGTTCTCCATGCCTCCCAGCGGGAAGGACGGCGGCAGCACGATCATGTCGTAGCGGCCCCAGCGGTACGGCCCGTACAACTTCTCCGCCGCGTCGATCATTTTCTCGGTGTCGGCCAGCTCGGCCGCGGCAGCGTCGAGCATCGCCGGCTCGGTCCACACGCCCGAGCGCGGCCCCAAGGGCTTGAAGGCGATATCGCCGGCCGCGATGGCGATCAAATAGGACGCGACGCTGTGATCCATGCGGAACGAAAAGGTTCGCTGATCGCCGCGATCGACGGGCTCGGCAGCGCGGGGCGCGGACATCACGACCGTGAGCGGCTTGGCGACGCTGACCTTTGCTTCCCAGGTCTGGCGGATGCCGGGCGAATCCTGGGTCGGAATCCAGCTGCGGTTCTCGATCGCCTGGCCCTGACTGAACAAATAGGGCTGCTTCTTGCCGGCGGTCTGCTGCGGGGTCAGCCATTGCAACGCCCCGGCGTCGGGCGCGCTCTGGTAGCGGATGACGATCCGCTTCGTGTCGGGACGAAGCGCGATCGCCAGCGGAGCGCCGAGAATCTCGTTATTAGCCCCGACCTTCCACTGCAGCGGCTTGCCGGACCCATCGGCGATGCTTTCGATCTCGAGACCCTTGTCGTCGAGGACGATCTCCTTGGCATCGGGCCTGCGCTCGACGTCGAGCGTGGCGGTGCCGCCGATGCTCCTGGCGGTGAAATCGATGGCGAGATCGAGCGCGACATGATGGACCCGCGCCTCAAGCGGCCGCGCATAGCTGTGGACGTCCTGGGCGTCGGGCGTCGACAGGATCGGGGCAATGGCGGCCGTTTCGCCCGTTTTGGGCTGAGCTTCGTTGTTTTGGTTGGTTACGTCGCAGGCGGCCAACAGCAAGGTTGCGGCGAGCAACGCCGCGCGAGACGCAAACTTCATCGGGGTTCCTTAGGCGGCTTCGCCTTTCCCAACGTAGATCGAGCGTTTCGGTGCCGCGAAAACCCGCCGCAGCATCGGCTCGAAGAAATCGAGCGGCGCATTTTCATACTCAGGATCGAACGCGGTCTGGTCGTACAGCTCGCAGAAGCGGGCGGCGTCCTCGAAGTGCGGGTGGCCGCGGAAAGCCTCGCGCATGTCGCGGTCGAGGCCGATGTAATGGAAGAAATAATAGCCCTGGAAGACGCCATGATGCTCGGCGATCCAGTGCAGCTTGTCGTCGACGAACGGCTTGAGGATCGCCGCGGCGATGTCGGGATGGTTGTACGAGCCCAAGGTGTCGCCGATGTCGTGGAGCAGCGCCATCACGACATAGTCTTCGCTCTCGCCGCCGCGCATGGCGCGCGTCGCGGTCTGCAACGAATGCTGGAGCCGGTCGACCGGGAAGCCGCCATAGTCGCCATCGAGCAGCCGCAAATGGTCGAGCACGCGGTTGGGAAGCCCGGCGCTGTAGCCGAAGAATTGCGGCGCGATGACCGCCCAGTCCTCGGCGGTGCCCTCGTCCATGCTGCGAAAAGTCGCGCGCGGGGCGGTTTCGTTCATTGCCATCTCTCCCTGCTCAATTCATCTCTCGTCATTGCGAGGAGCGCAAGCGAAGCAATCCACTCGCGCCAACTGGATTGCTTCGCTCCGCTCGCAATGACGGATTAAGGCCTCTATATCCAGCATGATGGCGACCGACAGCGCGGCACTGGACAGGCGGCAGCGGCCGACGAGGCGAGCGAACCGGCCCGCGTCGCCGCGGATTCAATCGCCCGCGGCGCCGATCGCCGAGGGCATCGGCCTCGATCAGCCGTTCTTCGACGACAAAAACCGCGCCTTCTGGATCCTGCAATCGATCGGCTGGACGGGTTACTTCATCCTGAGGTCGCTGTCGGGTTTCGCCAACAGCATGGGCTGGATGTTCGTCGTCCACACGCTCCTGCTGACCGCGACCGGTTACTCGCTGACCCTGCTTCTGGCGACCTTGTTCCGGCGGCTGATCGCGATGCGCGCGATGCTGACCGTGGCGTTGTCATTGCTCGCGGTCATGCTCGCCGCGACCGCCTTCTCGGTAATCGAGACCTGGAGCTTCGCGACTTTCCTCAAGCCCGACGCGCGGCCGGTGGGGGTCGAATATCTGGGCGCGATCCTGCTCAATTTCGCGCTGCTCGCGGCGTGGGCGGCGCTCTATTACGGGATCAACTACTTCCTCCTGCTCGAGGAGCAGATCGACCAGCGCGAACGCCTGGAAAGCCAGGCCTCGACCGCGCAACTGGCGATGCTGCGCTATCAGTTGAACCCGCATTTCCTGTTCAACACATTGAATTCGATCTCGACGCTGGTGCTGTTGAAGCAGACCGAGCGCGCCAATGCGATGCTCGCCCGCCTGTCCTCGTTCCTGCGCTACACGCTGATCAACGAGCCGACCGCCAAGGTGACGCTGGCTCAGGAGGTGGAGACGCTGAAGCTTTACCTCGAGATCGAGAAGATGCGCTTCGAGGACCGGCTGCGGCCGCATTTCAAGATCGAGTCGGAGACCATCGGCGCGCGGTTGCCGTCGCTATTGCTCCAACCTTTGGTCGAAAATGCGATCAAATACGCCGTCACGGCGAGCGAGAGTGGGGCCGACATCTGGCTCACGGCGCACCGCGAAGGCGACGCGGTCAGGATCGAGGTCGCGGACAATGGGGATGGCGAGAATGCGGGACTGACGGCAACTGAGTCGACCGGCGTCGGATTAGCGAACATTCGGGACCGTTTGACGCAGGCCTATGGTCCCGCCCATGGCTTTACGACGAAAAAGAACGAACGGGGGGGCTTCAGCGTTATCATTGAAATTCCATTCGAGAGCGGAGACCCAGATTCATGAGCATCCTGCCCATTTTGGTCGATGACGAGCCGCTTGCCACCCAAGGGTTGCAACTCCGCCTGCAGGCCCATGACGACGTCGAGGTCGTCGCCACCGCGGCCAACGGACGCGAGGCGATCCGCGCGATCAAGACCCACAAGCCGGACCTCGTCTTTCTCGATATCCAGATGCCCGGGTTCGACGGCTTCTCGGTGATCCAGGGAATGATGGAGGTCGAGCCGCCCTTGTTCGTGTTCGTCACGGCCTACGGCGACCATGCGCTGCGGGCGTTCGAGGCGCAGGCGGTCGATTATCTGATGAAGCCGGTCGAGGAAGACCGTCTGGCGGCGACGCTCGACCGGGTGCGCCAGCGACTGACCGAAAAGCGCGGCGCGGAAGAGATCGAGCGGTTGAAGGAAGTGCTGGTCGAGCACGCCCCCGAAGCCGCGGAATCGCTGGCCGAGGAGACCGCCGGCGACGCCCCGGCCGCCAACCGCTTCGAGAAAATGATCAACATTAAGGACCAGGGACAGATCTTCAGGGTCGACGTCGATTCGATCGAGCGGATCGACGCCGCCGGCGACTATATGTGCATCCAGACCGGCGACAACACGCTGATCCTGCGCGAGACCATGAAGGATCTAGAGAAACGCCTCGACCCGCGGCGCTTCCAGCGCGTTCACCGCTCGACCATCGTCAACCTCGACCTCGTCCGGCAGGTCAAGCCGCACACCAACGGCGAGTGCTTCCTGGTGCTCGATTCCGGCGCGCAGGTGAAGGTCAGCCGCAGCTTCCGCGACGTCGTGGCGCGGTTCGTGCACTAATTGGCGCGGATTACCGGCCTCGGCGGCATCTTCTAC
>JBKJYX010000230.1:0-2745 GCA_046715575.1 Sphingomicrobium sp.
GGGGGGGGGGGGCGGCCCGCCGGGGGTGGGGGGGGGCGCCCCCACCGCAGGGCGCGGGCCCCTCCACCACCCTTCGGGCGGTCCCCCTCCCCGTTCCGGGGAGGATACCTTTGACCCGCCGCTCGTCCGTGCCTAACTAGGGACGTATGCACCGCAACATCGACATCGAGGCACTGTGCGCCGACAAGGGCCTGAGGATCACCGAGCAGCGGCGGACGATCGCCCGCATACTGTCCGAAGCCGAGGATCATCCGGACGTCGAGACCCTTCACGAGCGCGCCGCCGCGATCGATCCCAAGATTTCCATCGCCACCGTCTACCGGACGGTCCGCCTGTTCGAGGAAGCGGGCATTCTCGAGCGCCACGAGTTTGGCGACGGCCGCTCGCGCTACGAAGCCGCGTCGGACGCGCATCACGATCATCTGATCGACGTTGAAACCGGCAAGGTCATCGAATTCGTCAACGAGGATCTCGAGGATCTTCAGAAGCGGATTGCCGAGAAGCTCGGCTTCCGCCTCGTCGACCATCGCATGGAGCTGTACGGCGTCGCCCTCGACCGCGGCCGTTAGCGGCACGCCCTCTTCGTCCCCCTCTTCGCCCCCCTCTTCGCCAGCGCGGGCGGCCGTTCGCGTCGCCGGGCTGCTCCTGCTCTTCCTCGCCTGCCTGCCGCCGCATTTGCTGTCGAAATTGTTTCTTGGGCGATCGCCATGGCCGCCGAGGTTCCTCGCCGCGGCCGCGTGGATCGTCGGGGTCCGCGTGCGCGTATCGGGCGAACCGATCCGGCCGCACACCTTGCTCCTTGCCAACCATCTCAGCTGGCTCGACATCCTCGTCCTCGGCGGCGCCACCACCTGCGCGTTCGTGTCCAAGGACAACCTCGGCCACGGCTTCATCCACTGGTTGGCCGACCAGAATCAGACGCTCTACATCCCTCGTGGTCGCCGCAGCACAACGGCCAATCAGGCGAGCGCGATCGCCGGCAGGTTGGACCATCCACAACCGCTCGCGCTGTTTCCAGAAGGAACGACCGGGCCCGGCGATCACCTGCTTCCGTTCCGTTCGTCCTTGCTCGACGCTGTCGCTCCCGCTCCTTCCCGGGTCGACGTGAGGCCGGTGGCCCTCGATTATGGCTCGGCGGCGAGCGAAATCGGCTGGTACGGCGAGAGTGGCAAGGACAATGTGCGGCGCGTCCTCGGCCGCAAGGGGACCCTGCCGACGGTCGTGCATATCCTCCCGCCGCTCGAACGAAGCGAGGACCGCAAGCTGTTGGCCCATCAGGCACGGGACGCGGTCTCTGCAACGCTGGCCGCTTCAAGTTCCGCGCCGGCTGGCCTATAGCCGCCATCGCACATGACCTCGACGCCCAAATCCTTCCACATCAAGTCATTCGGCTGCCAGATGAACGTCTACGACGGCGAGCGCATGGCCGAGCTGCTGGTCGACACCGGCCTCTCCCCGGCCGCCGACAGTGAAGATCCCGACCTGGTGGTGCTCAACACCTGCCACATTCGCGAGAAAGCCGCCGAAAAGGCTTATTCCGACATTGGCCGGTTGCGCCGCGACGACGGATCGCGGCCGATGATCGTGCTGGCCGGCTGTGTCGCCCAGGCCGAAGGCGCCGAAGCTTTGGCCCGGTCGAAGATGATCGACATGGTGGTCGGGCCGCAATCCTACCACCGCCTGCCCGAGTTGGTCGCCGAGGCGTCACGCGGTGGCCGTCCGATCGATACCGATTTGCCCGGGCTCGCCAAGTTCGCCGCGTTTCCGAATCGCCGCCGTGCCGCTCCCAGCGCCTTCCTCACCGTCCAGGAAGGTTGCGACAAATTCTGCACCTATTGCGTGGTGCCCTACACCCGCGGCGCCGAAATCTCGCGGCCGTGGAGCGATGTCATCGCCGAAGCTCACGCGCTGGTCGATGGTGGCGCCCGCGAGATCGTTCTGCTCGGCCAAAACGTGAATGCCTGGGCGGATGGCCGTCGCGGGCTCGCCGAACTGATCCGCGCTTTGTCCCGCGTCGATGGCCTCGAACGGATCCGCTACACCACCAGCCATCCGGCCGACATGACCGAACGCCTGATCGCCGCGCACGGCGAGGTCGACAAATTGATGCCCTACCTCCATTTGCCGGTGCAGTCGGGCAGCGACCGCATCCTCAAGGCAATGAACCGCAGCCATTCCACCGCCAGCTATTTGCGCACCATCGAGCAGGCACGGGCGGCGCGGCCGGACATCACGATTTCGGGCGATTTCATCGTCGGCTTCCCCGGTGAGACCGAGCAAGACTTCGAGGCGACGCTGGAGATCGTCGACACGGTCGGTTACGCCGCCGCTTATTCGTTCAAGTTCAGCGCGCGTCCCGGCACTCCTGCAGCAACCATGGACAAGCAGGTTGCACCGCAAATCATGGACGAGCGGCTGCAGCGGCTGCACGACCGGATCGCCAGGCATCAGCTGGCATTCAACCGCGGCTCGGTCGGCAAGGACACGCGCGTCCTCATTGAGCGCAAGGGAAGGCAATTGGGACAGATGATCGGCCGCTCGCCATGGATGCAATCGGTGCATCTCGAAACCATTGCCGCTCCAGGCGAGATGGTCGACGTCTCGCTGGTCTCCGCCGGCCCCAACAGCATGGCCGGCGCGGTGCGCAGGGCGGAGGCCGCCTGATGGCCCGCCGCGACCTCGCCGCCGTCGGCGCCAATGACGCCGGCCGCGCCAAGCTCGAGCTGGAATTCGATCAGCCTTACC
>JBKJYX010000231.1:0-2665 GCA_046715575.1 Sphingomicrobium sp.
CGACAAGGACGTGCAAGAGAGCTTCGAGTCCGTGAAGCGCGAGGGCCTCGCCAGCTTCGGCGACGACCGGGTGTTCATCGAGAAGTTCATCGAGGCACCCCGCCACATCGAGGTTCGAGTGCTCGGCGACCAGCACGGCAATGTGCTCTACTTGGGTGAGCGCGAATGCTCGATCCAGCGCCGCAACCAGAAAGTCGTCGAGGAATCGCCGTCGCCGTTCGTCACCCCGGCGATGCGCAAAAGCATGGGCGAGCAGGCGGTCGCGCTGGCCAAGGCGGTCGGATATTATAGCGCCGGCACGGTCGAGCTGATCGTCAACGGCGCCGACCCGAGCGGCAAGAGCTTCTACTTCCTCGAAATGAACACCCGGCTGCAGGTCGAGCATCCGGTGACCGAGGAAGTGACGGGCCTCGACCTCGTCGAACAGATGATCCGGGTGGCGGCGGGCGAGAAGTTGGGGTTCGGCCAGAAGGATGTAAAACTCGACGGATGGTCGGTTGAGACGCGTGTTTACGCCGAGGATCCGTACCGGCACTTCCTGCCGAGCACCGGCCGGCTGATCCGGTATCAACCTCCAGTCCGTCACCCCCGCGAAAGCGGGGGTCCCGCTTTCTCAGATAAACAGCGGGATTCCCGCCTTCGCGGGAATGACGAAGTGGTGGTCCGCATCGACGACGGCGTCATGGACGGCGGCGAGATCAGCATGTTCTACGACCCGATGATCGCCAAGCTGATCACCTGGGCGCCGACGCGCGAGACGGCCATCGACGCCCAAATCGCAGCGCTCGACAGCTTCGTCATCGACGGCATCCACGACAATGTCGATTTCCTCTCGGCCCTCATGCAGCACCCGCGCTTCCGTCGCGGCGACCTCGCGACCGATTTCATCGCCGACGAATATCCCGACGGATTTCACGGCGCCCCGGCGGACGCGGAGCTGGTGCAGGATCTCGCCGTGCTGGCGGGAATGGTCGGCGCGATCACCGACGCCCGCGCCGCCGAGATCGACGGCCAGCTTGGCGACACGATCGCTTTGCCTTCGGAGCGATTGGTTCGGATCGCGGGCGACGAGCATCGCGTGCGGATCAAGCCCTATGACGGCGGCACGCTGGCGGTGCTCGATGACGGCGAATTGAGTGACATCATCGGCCGCTGGATGCCGGGGCAGCGGCTGCTGTCGGCGACCGTCGACGGGCGCCCGCGCATCGTCCAGGTTCGCCGCGTCGGCCGGGCATGGGAGTTGCAGACGCGCGGGCGGACGCACCAGGTGCAAGTGCTGCCGCCGCACGTCGCCGAGCTGTCGCGGCATATGATCGAGAAGGTCCCGCCCGACCTGTCGCGGTTCCTGATCGCGCCGATGCCAGGCCTGCTGACGCGGCTCGACGTCAAGCCCGGCGACAAAGTCGAGGCCGGCCAGCCGGTCGCGGTGATGGAAGCGATGAAGATGGAGAACATCCTCCGCGCCGGGAAAGCGGCAAAGGTCAAGGCGACCCCCGCCAAATCCGGCGACAGCCTCGCCGTCGATCAAATCATCGTCGAGTTTGAGTGACTTCGGGACCGCGCCGCATCGTCAGCCTTGAAGGTCTTTCCCCATCAGAATGAGGGGGACGGGGATCCCGCCGACATCCGCCGACGTGCGCTCGATCTCGCGATAGCCGCAGGCGCGATAGAGGGGCTCTCCAGCCAGGGTTGCCATCAGCTCGACGCGGCGGAAGCCTTCGGCCGCGGCCGCTTTCTCGGATTCATTAAGAATGCACCGCCCGACTCCGCGTCGTTTGAACGAGGGATGCGTATACATCGCCCGAACGCGCGCCGCGTCGCTGCTCGGATCGAGTAACCGAGGTTCGCGAAGCTCGAGACTATGATCGCCGCCATAAAGCGTCGCGCGCCGGCTCCACCCACCGCAACCGGCGATCTCGCCGTCCGATTCAACTACAAAATAGGTGCCGTCCCTGACCAGCTGGGTATCGAGCCCCATGACCGCGTGGCTGGCGAGGATTTCCTGGCGCGAAAGGAAACCCGTTTGAAGCTCGTCGATGGCAAGACGCATGATCTCCCGCATCGCGGGCAAATCCTTGTCTTGGGCGATTCGGCAATGCAGCGTCACCATCGGATCCTAGCGATTCCGCAATTCGCTCCGCCTAAGCTTGCCCGTCGCGGTTTTGGGTAATTCGCGAACGAATTCGACCAGGCGTGGATATTTATAGGGGGCGATCGCGGCTTTGACGTGGTCCTGCAGCTCGGCGGCGAGCTCGTCCGAAGCTTCCGCGTCCACCGCGAGCACCACGAACGCCTTCACCTTTTGCCCACGCTCCTCGCAAGGCACGCCGATCACCGCACATTCCGCGACCGCGGGGTGCGACAGCAGCGCATTCTCCACCTCGGGCGCGCCGATGTTGTAGCCCGAGCTGACGATCATGTCGTCGCTGCGTGCGACGTACCAATAGTATCCGTCAGCGTCGCGGCGATAGGTGTCGCCGGTGACGTTCCAGCCGTCGACGACATAGTCGGCCTGGCGCGGGTCATCGAGGTAGCGGCACCCGGTCGGGCCCTTAATCGCAAGGCGGCCTTCGCCTTCGACCATCGGTTGGTTGGCGCCGTCGAGCACCGTGGCTTCGTAGCCCGGCACCGCCTTCCCGGTCGCGCCGGGGCCGATGTCGTCGCC
>JBKJYX010000232.1:0-6168 GCA_046715575.1 Sphingomicrobium sp.
GCTTCTCACGGCCCATGACCTCCGCTTCGAGGCCGTTGTCGGTGAGGTGCAGCTGGAGCCCTAAGCCAATCCGGCTGACGATGTCGCCGCCCTGGTCGTGGAGCAGCTTCAGGCGCCGGGTGATCGAGGCATAGGCGTCGGGCTCCAATTCCTTGAAGGCCAGCGTCTGCATCTCGTTCATGATCTCGTACATGCCGATGCGCTCGGCGAGCGGCGCATAGATATCCATCGTCTCGCGGGCGATTCGCCGCCGCTTCTCCTCGTCCGGTACGTGATGCAGCGTCCGCATGTTGTGCAGCCGGTCGGCGAGCTTGACCAACAGCACGCGGATGTCGTCGGACAGAGCGAGCAGGAATTTGCGCAAATTCTCGGCCGCGCGCTCGTTCTCCGATTGCGCCTCGATCTTGGAAAGCTTGGTGACGCCATCGACCAGACGCGCGATGTCCTTGCCGAACAGTTTCTCGATTTCTTCCGGAGTGGCGAGCGTGTCCTCGATGGTGTCATGGAGGATGGCGGTGACGATCGTCTGGTCGTCGAGCTTCAAATCGGTGAGGATTCCCGCGACTTCGATCGGGTGGCTGAAATAGGGGTCGCCGCTGGCACGGACCTGCGAGCCGTGGGCCTTCATCGAGAAGACATAGGCGCGGTTGATCAGCCCCTCGTCGGCATCGGGGTCATAGGCCCGGACCTTCTCGACCAGCTCATATTGCCGCAACATGCTCCTAAATGGGGCGAGCGGCGCCGCGTGCGCAAGTGCGAAGGGTCCGCACCGGTTCTAAATTGCAACTTTGCTTCGCCCGGGCTTATGATTTCCTGAGTCGCGCGAAAGGACAGCCATTGGCGCACGAGAGGGTGACATCGGACATCGATGCGTTCCGCGAGGCGGCGCTGCATTGTCCGCTGCCCGGCGCGGTCGAGCTGATCGGCGAGAAATGGGCGTTCCTGATCCTTCGCGGCGCGCTCAACGGCTTGCACCATTTCGAGGAGTTCCAGGCCGGGCTTGGAATTGCGCGCAACATCCTGTCCGATCGGTTGGGCAAGCTGGTTGCCGGCGGAATCCTCGAACGGACGCCCGATCCAACCGACCGGCGCAAGGTGATCTATGCGCTCACCGACAAAGGCGATGCGCTGCTGCCGGTGGTGCTGGCGCTACGGCAGTGGGGCGAGGATTGGAGCCAGGGACCGGCGCCGGTCGTCCTTGTCGATTGTCTCAATCAGCGACCGATCCGCAGGATTTGCGTCCAGGCCGACGATGGGCGCGACCTCCAATTGAGCGAGCTGATGTGGCTGCCGCGCGAAGAATCAGACAGTGAGCCGCCGCAAATCCACGGCGGGATAGCGGCGTAGCGACATTCTCGGCTGTCCCCCCGGACAGGCTGCGCTGCCGTTTACTCGTAGTCGCCGCCGGATGGGGTCGGGCGCGGGGGAGCGGCCGCGGTCAGGCGCAATGCCTCAGCTGATTCGCCCAGCGATGCCAGCTCGTCGGTTTCATCCTCTTCATCGACCCGAACCTTCTGCAGGTTGGAGACGATCGCTTCCTCAAGCTCGCGCGGTTTGACGGTCTGCTCGGCGATCTCGCGCAGCGCCACGACTGGGTTCTTGTCGCGGTCGCGCTCAATGGTCAGGTCGGCGCCGCCGGAAACCTGGCGCGCGCGCTGGGCCGCCATCAGGACCAGGTCGAACCGGTTCGGGATCTTGTCGACACAATCTTCGACTGTAACGCGCGCCATTCGTCGCTCCGCAAATCTGCAGTTGTAAGGAAGCGGGCGAGATAGGGATCGGCAGCTCGCTAGTCAAGGAAATCACCCGCTTGCCATGCTCTGCCGCTGCCTTCACACCCTGCCGATGGGGAAGCGACCGACGACCAGCAGGCGCGGGCCGCCAGGCGCCAGGCCGGTCCTCAAATCGCGCGCAGTGTCGATTGACGGCAATCGCCTGACCCTCCTGACGGAGGGCCCCGCACTGCTCGATACGTTGATCGAATTGATCGACGGCGCGCGGCACTCGTTGCGCCTGCTCTATTACACCTACCTTGCCGACGTTTCCGGAGAGCGGGTCAAGGAAGCGCTGCTGCGCGCAATTAATCGAGGAGTGACCGTCGCGCTCCTGATCGACGGATTCGGCAGTAGCGCCACGCCCAACGACTATTTCGCCGACCTGTCTAAAGCAGGCGCCAAATTCTGCCGCTTCAACCCCTCCTATGGCCGGCGCTATTTGCTGCGCAATCACCAGAAGCTGGCGCTCGCCGACGGCAATACCAAGCACGGCCGCGCGCTGATCGGCGGGTTCAACATCGCCGACGACTATTTCGGTGCGGAGGAGGCGGGCGCGTGGCGCGACATCGGCCTCGCCATCGAGGGCCCGGCGGCCGCCCGGATGGCCCCCTATTTCGACAAATTGATCGCCTGGGCTTTGTCGCCCAAGCCCAAGCTGCGCACTCTACGCTATTTGGTTCACCATTTCAGCGAGAGCCGCGGCGCGCTTCAATGGCAGCTCGGAGGACCGACGCCGAGGCTCAGCCCGTGGGGCGTTTCGACCTGCAAGGATCTGGTCCACAGCCGCGATGTTGAGATCATCGCGGCGTATTTCGCCCCGACCTGGGGCTTGCTCAAACGCATCGCCCGCGTCGGCAACCGCGGCCGCGCCCGGGTGATTACCGCAGCCAAGTCCGACAATAATGCGACCATCGCCGCCGCGCGCTTCACCTATAATCGCCTGATCAGGCGCGGCGTCGAGGTTTACGAATATTCGCCGACTAAATTGCACACCAAGCTCGTCGTGCTCGACAATGTCGTGCACATCGGCTCGTCCAACCTCGACATCCGCAGCCTCTATTTGAACATGGAGCTGACGCTGCGCGTCGACGACAGCAGGTTCGCGAAACGGATGCGGACCTATTTCGAAGGAGAGCTTAAGCAGTCGCTGGCGATCACGCCGCAACTGCAAAAAAAGCGCGCGACCTTGCTCAACCGGATTCGCTGGGCGGTGTCATTCTTCCTCGTGACGAGCCTGGATTATGGCGTGACGCGCCGGCTCAACTTCGGCCTGGCGGGAGACTAGAGGATCAATCCGCAGCTTCGCTCGTCGCCATATCCTTCCACGCCCAGAACAGCGTCGCGGGCGGGACGTTGATCCATTCGAATCCGCGGTCGATGCGATCGAACCACGGGCGGATGAAGTCCCTCACCTTGGGGCTGAACTGATAGACCAGGAACGCGCCGCCCGGGCGAATCACTTGCGCTGTGGCCTTGCCGATCGCATCGCCGACGCCCGGCGGAAGGGTCGAGAACGGAATCCCCGACAACACATAATCGGCATGAGCAAAACCGCGATCGGCGAGGATCTTTGCGACCTCTACGGCTGAACCGGTGACCGTGACCAGCCGCTCGTCGTCGATCGATTCCTTCAGGAATTTGGTGAATTCGGGATTGGTGTCGATGGTCAAAAGAGTCGCATCGGGCCCGAGTTTATCGAGGATTGGGCGGGTGAAGGTGCCGACCCCCGGGCCATATTCCACGAACAGCTTCGTGTTCTCCCAGTCCACCGGCCCAAGCATTTTCTCAATGACGATTCGGCTCGACGGAATGATCGATCCGACCATCACCGGATGCTTCAGGAATCCGCGCAGGAACTGCAGCCGCGGATTCTGAGTCCGGTGCGCAGCGCGGCGGATGAAACGGCGTGGACCCTTGAGGGTTCGGGCAGTCGAAATCGGCATTCAAACTCCGGCTGGGACCAGCGAGGGCGAGAGCGTTGGCAAATGCGCCGCCGCTTGGCAAGTATGGCGATGCTTCGCGCAACGACCATTAACGTCCGCGGCCACGAAACGGGTGCTTTTCGCGACGAAGTTTAAAATGCGAGGTGGTTTCCGGTGAGTGGACGAGACCCTAAGGCCGGAGCGTGACCGCCGCCACACCCATCCGCCATGTCGCCGCAACCGCGCTGAGCACGCCGAATTTCCTGCTGCTTTATGCCGCGATGCTGGTCGCGGCGGCCGGCAATACCGCGTTGCAATCGGTGATGCCGGCGATTGGCCGCGAGATCGGAATCGCGGATTTCTGGGTCGCGATCGCCTACACTTGGTCGGCGATCCTGTGGGTCGTGCTGGCGCCATATTGGGCGGAAAAGAGCGACCGCCACGGCCGCAAGGCGCTGACTCTGATGGGGCTTTGCGGATTCATCGTGTCGATGCTGCTGTGCGGGCTTGTCCTGATCGCCGGCTTGCACGCCGCGATCGGTGGGGCGGCGACATTTATCCTGTTCGCGATCTTCCGCGCGATTTACGGCGCGCTCGGCTGCGCCACGCCGTCCGCGACGCAAGCCTATCTGGCGTCCAAGACTCGCCGCAGCGGCCGAGTCGCGGCGCTCTCTGCCTTGTCGTCGTCGTTCGGCCTGGGTACGATCATCGGTCCCGCGCTGGCGCCGCTATTCGTGCTTCCGTTCGTCGGGCTGCCCGGCCCGCTGTTCGCATTTTCCGCGATCGGCCTGTTGGTTTTCATCGCCATCATGCTGTGGCTTCCCAATGACGGGCTTGGTCGAAAGGTCGGGCGCGGCGCCGCGATGAGCTATCCGTCGCTGGCCACCACGCCGACTGGCGCGAGCGTCGTCGCCGCGACGTCACCCCGCCATCGCCGCCTTAAATGGAACGATCCGCGTATCCGGCCGTGGATCATCGCCGGGGTCGTCGCGGGTCACGCGCAGGCGGCGACACTGACCTGCCTTGGTTTTTTCATCATCGACCGCCTGCATCTCTCGCCTCACGGATCCGAAGGGCCGATTTCGATCGTCATGATGGCCGGCGCGTCGGCGACGCTGGCGGCGCAATGGGGCCTGATTCCGCGTCTCCGCGCTTCACCGCGCGCGCTGATTCTGTGGGGCGCATTGATCGCCGCGGTTGGCCTGACCTGGACGATGCTCGCCGACGATCTCTACGGCATCACCATCGGCTTCGCGCTGGCCTCGACCGGCTTCGGCCTGACCCGGCCGGGCTTCACCGCCGGTGCCTCGTTGGCCGTGCCGCTGGCGGAGCAGGGCGGAGTGGCCGGGGTGATCACGTCGGCCAACGGCATCAGCTTCGTTGCCGCCCCGGCAATCGGCATGGCGCTCTACGCCGCTGATCCGCGCCTTCCTTTCGCCGCCTCGGCGATGTTGCTTTTCTTGCTTGTTGTCTCCGGCCGGCGTGGTCTGGACATCAGCTAGGCTTGGTCTTCCCATCCGCCCGGGGACGCAGCATCCCAGGCAACACGAAGCCGATCCCACCCAGGGGCCGGACCGCGTCCGATTTCAGTGTTTGGCGGATCTGCTCATATTCCTCGAGCATCTCGGGTGTGACCGACGCGCGGGTCTCGTCCAACGCGGCTTCGAAATCGGCCATGGTGACTTTGCCGGTATCGATTCCGCGGCGCAGCGCGGTGAGGCCGGCGCGGCGCACCAGATCCTCGAGATCGGCGCCGGTGAACAATTTGGCACGCTGGGCCAGGCTGTCCAGCTTGACGTCCTTGGCGAGCGGCATTCCCGAGGTGTGGATTTCGAGGATCCGTTGCCGCCCGGCAATGTCCGGCGGGCCAACGTAAATCAGCTCGTCGAAACGGCCGGGCCGAAGCAGCGCCGGATCGATCAGGCTCGGCCGATTGGACGCCCCGATCACCACCACATCGTGCAGCTCTTCGAGGCCGTCCATCTCGGCGAGGATGGTGTTGACCACCCGCTCGGTGACCTGCGGTTCGCCGAAGCCGCCGCCGCGGGCGGGGACCAGGCTGTCAATCTCGTCGAAGAAAATCACCGTCGGCGCGACTTGCCGCGCTCGGGCAAACAGCCGGGCGATCTGCTGCTCGCTTTCGCCATACCATTTGGACAGGAGGTCGGATGATTTGGTGGCGATGAAATTGGCTTCGCTCTCGCGCGCCGTCGCCTTGGCGAGCAACGTCTTGCCGGTCCCGGGAGGACCGTAGAGCAGGAAGCCCCGCGCCGGACGAATGCCGAGCCGGCGGAACGCCTCGGGGTGCTTTAACGGCAGCTCGACGCCTTCGCGCAGCCGGTCGCGCGCTTCGTCCAGGCCGCCGACGTCGTCCCAGCGGATCGTCGGCGCCTCGACCATGACTTCGCGCATGGCCGAGGGCTGGACGCGCTTCAGCGCATTGTCGAAATCGCGCAGCTCGACCGACAGCG
>JBKJYX010000233.1:0-8346 GCA_046715575.1 Sphingomicrobium sp.
CGCGGTCGGTCAGCAGGCTCGCGTACCCCTGGAAGTTGGGATCGAGCGCCGCGGGATTGGCGTGATCGCCGGGGTGGTCGTAGCGGCCGACCGAATTGGCCTGCCATAGCTCGAGCTTGACCCCGCGAACCGGCCGACCGCGCAGGTCGACGACCCGGCCGACGACATTGACCGGATCGCCCCGGGCGACACCCTTCGCACCGCGCAAGCGCGTGAGATCGGCGTCCTCGTCCCTCGGGCGAACGATTGGATAGAAGGGTCCCAGGTCCTGCCCGGATGTCGGAACCAGCTTCTGCGCGCGCGCGGCTGTCGCGAGGCCGGCAAGCGCCGCGCCTCCAGCCACCAGGTGGCGCCGGGTGATCAGCATGTTCGAGTCTCCCCGCTTGGGACAGTGACTCCTTGCGCAGGCGCAATCAAGCACGCCGTCACGCCGTCGCCCGTTTCCGCTCCTTGGCGCTGCCCGCTGCGAGCACGGCGAGCGTCACCAAGTCCGACGCGGTGGCGGTCATCGGTGCGATCTGAACCGGCAGCTCAAGGCCCAGCAAGTAGGGACCAAGCACGCTTTCCCCGCCCAGTTCGCGCAGCAGTTTGGCCGACAGGTTGGCCGACTGCAGCCCCGGCATGACCAGGATGTTGGCCGGTCCGGTCAGCCGGCTGAACGGGTAATAGCGCTGCTGCATTTCGAAGTTGAGCGCGACGTCGGGACCCATCTCGCCTTCATATTCGAAGTCGCAGTGGATGCTGTCGAGCAGCTTCACCGCGTCGCGCAGTTCCTCGATGTGCATGCCCGGCGGGTTGCCGAAAGTGGTGTAGCTGATGAACGCGATCCGCGGCTCGAGGCCCATGCGCCGCGCGAAACCCGCCGAGCGCATCGCAATCGCCGCAAATTGCTCGGCGTTGGGCCGTTCGGTCACGGCGGTGTCGGCGATTAGGATGGTGTGATGGCGGCCGACAATGACGTTTATCCCGAACGGCGTCGCGTCCGGCTCTTCGTCGATCACCATCCGCACCTGCTTCAACGACTGGCTGAATGGCCGCGTGGTGCCGGTGATCATCGCGTCCCCTTCACCCAGCGCGAGCATCGCCGCGGTGAAGGTATTGCGGTCCTGGTTGACCATGCGCTCGACCTCACGGCGAAGCAGCCCATGCCGCTGGTGCTTGGCGTAGATAAAATCGACCGCGCGCCCGACCAACGGCGAATTGCGGCTGTTGAGGACCTCGAACTCCTTCGGATTCTCGACGCCGAGCTCTTTCAGCAGGTCGTACACTTCCTCGCGCCCAACCAGCACCGGCGTGCCGTATCCCGCTTCCTTGAAAGCGATTGCAGCGCGCAGCACGTTGGGCTCCTCGCCTTCCGCGAACAGCACCCGCTTGGGGTTCGACCGCGCCGCTTCGTAGGCGAGACTCATCACCGCCACGGTCGGGTTCAACCGCGCGCGCAATTGCTGGCGGTACGCGGCCATGTCCTCGATCGGTTTCTGCGCGACGCCGGTCCGCCCCGCCGCCTCGGCCACCGCCGACGCGACGACTTCCATCAGCCGCGGATCGAATGGCGCCGGGATGATGTAATCGCGGCCAAAGGTATGGACCTGGCCGCCGTAGGCCGCGGCGACTTCCTCGGGCACGGCCTCGCGCGCCAGCTCGGCCAATGCGTTGGCGGCGGCGATCTTCATCTCGTCGTTGATCGCGGTGGCGCGGACATCGAGCGCGCCGCGGAAGATGAACGGGAAGCCGAGCACGTTGTTGACCTGGTTCGGATAGTCCGAGCGGCCGGTGGCGATGATTGCGTCGGGCCGCGCCGCGCGAGCGTCGGGCGGGCTGATCTCCGGGTCCGGGTTGGCCATCGCGAAGATGATCGGGTCCTTGGCCATGCCGGCGACCATCTCGGGCTTGAGTGCACCCGCCGCCGACAGGCCGAGAAACACGTCGGCACCCGCGAGGGCCTCGGCCAGCGTCCGCGCTTCGGTGTCCGCCGCGTGCGCCGATTTCCACTGGTCGACGCCGCCGCGGCCCTTGTAGATCACGCCCTTGCGGTCGCACATGATGACGTGGTCGCCGCGAACGCCCATCGCCTTGATCAGCTCGGTGCAGGCGATCGCCGCCGCGCCCGCGCCGTTGACCACCACCTTGATGTCAGCGAGCTTACGAGCCGTCAGATAACAAGCGTTGATCAGCCCGGCGGCGGTGATGATCGCGGTGCCGTGCTGGTCGTCATGGAACACCGGAATGTTCATCCGATCCTTCAATGCCTGCTCGATCACGAAGCAGTCGGGGGCGGCGATGTCCTCGAGGTTGATGCCGCCGAAGCTCGGCTCGAGCAGCGCGACCGCGTCGATGAATTTCTGGGCGTCCTCGGTGGCGACCTCGATGTCGATCGAATCGACGTCGGCGAAGCGCTTGAACAGCACCGCCTTGCCTTCCATCACCGGCTTGGCCGCGAGCGCGCCCAAATTGCCCATGCCGAGGATCGCGGTGCCGTTTGTGATCACCGCGACAAGATTGCCCTTGGCGGTCAGCTCATAGGCGCGGCCGGGGTCGTCGGCGATCGCCTGCACCGGCACGGCGACGCCGGGCGAATAGGCGAGGCTGAGGTCGCGCTGGGTCGCCATCGGCTTGGTCGCGATGATTTCGATTTTCCCCGGCCGACCGCGCGAGTGATACTCGATCGCTTCGCCTTCGGAGAATTTGATGTTGCTCTCGCTCATGCCTGGCTCCCTGGAGCCGGGCTTTAGCCAAAGGGTGTGGGAAGAGTCACGCATAGCCGCTACCGTTCGCCGATGGCTCGAGCCGACGAACCCACCTCGATGATGGCCCAGTACCGGCGCCTCAAGGACGAAGCCGGCGATGCCTTGCTGTTCTACCGGATGGGCGACTTCTTCGAGCTGTTCTTCGATGATGCCAAGGCGGCCGCGCAATGCCTCGATATCGCGCTGACCAAGCGCGGGACCGCCGATGGCGAGCCGATCCCGATGTGCGGCGTCCCGGTCCATACGGCCGAAGCCTATCTCGCGCGGCTGATCCGCGGTGGCCACCGCGTCGCGATCGCCGAGCAGATCGAGAATCCGGCGCAGGCGAGAAAAGCGCGCGGTTCCAAGGCGTTGGTTGAGCGGGCGATCGTGCGGTTGGTGACCCCGGGCACGCTGACCGAGGAAACATTGCTTGAATCGAGCGCGGCGAACTGGCTGGCGGCGATCGGTCGCGCGGGCGAAGACTGGGCGATCGCTGCAGCGGATATTTCGACTGGCCGGTTCGAGCTGATCGCCTGCGGTCCGGGCGAACTCACCGCCGAACTAGCGCGGCTGTCGCCGGCGGAGACGATCGCCGATGGACCAATAGCGGGCGTGCGCTCCACCGGCGGCAAGGGCGGTTTCGACAGCGCTGCCGGCGAACACGCGCTCAGGAGTCGTTTCGGACTGGCGACGCTCGACGGGTTAGGCTCGCCGTCACGAGCGGAACTCGCCGCGGCGGGAGGGTTGCTTGCCTATCTCGACGCGACGCAAAAAGGCACGGGCATTTTGCTCGACGCGCCACGGCGGATCGCGCGATCGAGCCATGTCGCGATTGATACCGCGACGCGGGACAGCCTCGAGCTCACCCGCTCGGTGTTTGGCGGCGTCGCCGGGAGCCTGCTCGGCGAGATCGACCGCTGCCAGACCGCGGCTGGCCGTCGGCTGCTCGCCGAAGACATTGCCGCGCCGCTGACCGGGCGCGCCGCAATCGAGGGGCGGCTGGCGATGGTTGCCTGGCTGCACGAGGATGCGCTGCGGCGCGAGCGGGTGCGGGTGGCGCTGAAAGCGATGCCGGATTTTGCCCGGGCCCTGGCGCGACTGGCGGCCCAGCGAGGCTCCCCGCGCGATCTTGCCCTACTGCGCGACGGTCTTGCCGCCGCCGCCACACTGCAGGCCGAGCTTGGTACCGAGCCCGACCGGCCGCCATTGCTCGAGAGCTTGTTGCCGCGGCTCGGCGGGCATGGTGCGCTGGTCGACAAGTTGACCCAGGCTCTGGTCACGTCGCCGCCGCTCGATGCGTCCAAAGGCGGCTACATAGCCGAGGGATATGATGAGGCGCTCGACGCATTGCGCGCCGCATCGTCCGACGGCCGCCGCGCGATCGCCGGGCTCGAAAGCCGCTACCGCGATGCGACCAGCGTCGCTTCCCTCAAGATCCGGCACAATGTGGTGCTCGGCTATCACATCGAGGTGTCGGCGCGGCACGCCGAGCGCCTGATGGCCCCCGAGTCGGGCTTTACCCATCGCCAGACGCTGGCTGGCGTGGTCCGCTTCAACTCGCCCGACCTCCATGCCGAAGCCGCTCGAGTGGTCGAAGCGGGCGGCCATGCGCTGGCCGCCGAGGCCGCCCATGCCGAGGAGCTCAGCGGCCTCGCCATTGCGGGCGCGAGCGCAATCACCGCGACCGCCGACGCGATCGCTCGGATCGACGTCGCCGCGAGCCACGCGGCGCGCGGCGCCGAAGGCGGCTGGACACGCCCGCAGCTGACCGACGAGCCATGTCTCGAAATCGATGCGGGGCGCCACCCGGTGGTCGAAAGCGCGCTGACCGCAGCGGGCGAGCGCTTTGTCGCTAACGATTTGTCGATGAGCTCCGGCGACCGGCTGTGGCTGATCACCGGGCCCAATATGGGCGGCAAGTCGACGTTCCTGCGCCAGACCGCGCTGATCACCGTGCTCGCGCAATCGGGTGCGTTCGTCCCCGCCGCCCGCGCGACGGTCGGCCTGGTCGACCGACTGTTCAGCCGCGTCGGCGCCTCGGATAATCTCGCGCGCGGCCGTTCGACCTTTATGGTCGAGATGGTCGAAACCGCGGCGATCCTCGCCCAGGCGACACCGCTAAGCCTGGTGATCCTCGACGAGATCGGCCGCGGCACGTCCACCTACGACGGGCTGGCGATCGCCTGGGCGGTGGTCGAGGCGATGCACGATCAGCTTCAATGCCGGACGCTTTTCGCGACCCATTATCATGAACTGACCCGCCTTTCGGAGCGCCTTGATAGCCTGTCGCTCCACCATGTCCGCGCGCGCGAATGGAAGGGCGATCTCGTGCTGCTCCACGAAGTCGCGGACGGGGCGGCGGACCGCAGCTACGGCATCGCGGTAGCCAAACTTGCCGGCTTGCCGCCGTCGGTGGTGGCGCGGGCGAAGTCGGTGCTGGCCAAGCTCGAGGCTGGGCGCGACGCGACTGGAGGAATCGCCGCCGGCCTCGACGATTTGCCCTTGTTCGCTGCGACGATCGAGCCCGAACAGCCAAGCGACGAGCTCGCCGCAGCGCTTGCCGAGATCGAGCCCGACAGCCTGGCGCCGCGCGATGCGCTCGAAGAGCTTTACCGGCTCAAGCGGCTGGCCGCCGAACTGGGATCGGGATGAGCGCGATCGAACCCATCGCGGATCGCCGCGCGCTCATCGATCGCCGGACCCTTGCCGACCGCCTTGCCGGCATGAAGGCAGGCAAGCGCCAGGCGGGAGAGATCGCCGACATCCTTGGCGAGGCGCTCGCGTCGGGTCGCGAAGAGATTGCGCGACGACTGTCCCGAGAGCCGGGCCGCGGCCGTGCCGCCGCTCGCGCCACCGCGTTCCTCCACGACCAGATCGTTCGCCTGGCGTATGATTCTGTAGCCCCGGATGCACAGGGCATGGCGATCGTCGGGCTGGGCGGGACAGGTCGCGGCGAGATGGCGCCCTTCAGCGACCTCGACCTCATGTTCTTGACTGGAGCCAAGCCAACTCGAGACGATGGATATGCGGCCGAAGCCATCCTCCATGTACTGTGGGACCTAAAGCTCAAGGTCGGCCACTCCTTGCGTTCATCGACCGACCTGATCGCCCAGGCGAAACAGGACATGACGGTACGCACCGCCTTCCTCGAGGCGCGGTTGCTGTGGGGCGAGGATAGTCTGTTCGATCTCGCCATGAAGCGGTTCCGCAAGGAACTCGTCGCCGGCACCGCCGCCCAGTTCGTCACCGCCAAGCTCGCCGAGCGCGACCAGCGCCACGTCAAAATGGGCGACAGCCGCTACGTCGTCGAGCCCAACGTCAAGGACGGCAAGGGCGGCCTGCGTGACCTCCACACGCTCTACTGGATCGGCAAATATGTACATAATGTCGAGCGGCCGTCGGACCTCGTCAGGGCGGGCCTGCTGACCGCCACCGAGTTCGCCAGCTTCGAGCGAGCCGAACGCTTCTTCTGGGCGGTTCGCTGTCACCTCCACCTCGCCGCCGGTCGCGCCGAGGAGCGGCTCGGCTTCGACCACCAGCAGCACATCGCGAAGGTGATGAACTATGCCGACCGGCCGGGGAAATCCGCCGTCGAGCGGTTTATGCAATTCTACTTTCTGAACGCCAAGGCGGTCGGCGACTTGACCGGACTGTTCCTCGCCCAGCTCGACGAGCAATTGGGCAAGAAAGGCTTCCGTTTCGCGCTGCCGACCATTCGCCGCCGGCCCAAGCGCCTCGACGGTTTTACGCTCGACCGCGGACGTCTGTCGATCCCGTCCGACAGCTTTCTCGCCGAGCAGCCGGTGCGATTGCTCTAGCTCTTCGCGCTGGCCGCGCGCGAGCGGCTCGAGATCCATCCCAACGCAATGCGCGCCGCGACCCGCGATGCCAAGTTGATCGACGGCGTCCGCAACGATGCCGCGGCCAATGCCTTTTTCATGGAAGTGCTGACCGACCTCAACGCGCCCGATTTGGTACTGCGCTGGATGAACGAGGCCGGCGTGTTCGGCCGCTTCGTGCCCGACTTCGGCCGCGTCGTCGCGCAGATGCAGTTCGACATGTATCACCACTACACGGTCGACGAGCACTCGATCCGCGCGATCGGCCTGCTCGCGGCAATCGAACGCGGTGAGCTCGCCAAGGACCATCCGCTGTCGACCGCGTTATTCCGTCAGATCGCGTCGCGGCGCACGCTCTATGTCGCCGTGCTGCTGCACGACATCGCCAAGGGCCGGGGTGGCGATCACAGCGTCATCGGCGCCGAAATTGCTTTGAAGCTTGGCCCGCGCTTCGGGCTCGACCCGGCCGAGACCGAGACCGTTTCCTGGCTGGTGCGCCATCATTTGCTGATGTCGGCGACGGCGTTCAAGCGCGACCTTGCCGACCCCAAGACGATCGAGGATTTCGTCTCGGCGGTGCAGAGCCCGGAACGGCTGCGGCTGCTGCTGATCCTGACCGTGGTCGATATCCGCGCGGTCGGTCCGGGGGTGTGGAACGAGTGGAAGCGAGTGCTGCTGCGCACGCTGTTCGATGCCGCCGAGGAGCGATTGCGGCTTGGGCACAAGCAGCGCGGCCGGACCGAGCTGATCGCGGCGCGGCAAAAGGAACTGGCGCAGGAGCTGGGTTGGAAACACACGATCGGCCGAGCGTACGCAAAGCGCTTGCCCGATGCCTACTGGCTGGCCGAACCGCTCGCCTGGCAGGTCGCCAATGCCCGCCAGGTCGCCAATTCCGAAGCTCGCATCGGCGACCCCATTCCCAGCGTCGTCGCGGAGAATGACGCCGACAGCAACGCCACCCGCATCAGCGTCTTCACCCCCGACCGCGAGGGACTGTTCTACCGCACCTGCGCGGGGCTCGCGGCGGCCGGCGCGAACATCATCGACGCGCGCGTCCACACCACCCGCGACGGCATGGCACTCGATAATCTGCTGGTGGTCGACAGCCAGGGCCGCGCCTACGCCGACAAGCGGTTGCGCAACCGCCTGGTTCGATCGGTCGAAGCAGCGCTGACCAGCGCGCAGCCGCCGCGGCTCCCGTCGGCGGACCGGACCGGGCCACGCGCCGCGGCATTCCGCATTGCGCCGTCGGTGGTCATCGCCGAGCGCGCATCCAGCCGGACGACGGTGGTCGAGGTCAACGCGCTCGACCGGGTTGCGCTGCTCGCCGCGCTGGCACGGGCAATCCACGATTGCGGGCACCGAATCCATTCGGCGCACATTGCCACCTACGGCGAACGCGCGGTCGACGTGTTTTATCTGACGCGCCCGGACGGCAAGAAGCTCAATCCCGATGAAGCTGCCGAGCTGCGTTCCGCGTTGCTCGCCGCTGCCCGCGACGAAGTCGAAGCCAGGGCGGCCTAGAAGGTTCGGGCCCCGCCATTGCTGGCGAGGCCCTGCCTTATTTCACTGTCTGAGCGATCAGCCCCGTTCACCGCTTGGCGGCGGTGGCGGGGGAGGCGGCGCCGGGCAAACCGCCGCGGCATCGATCACGCTTCCGTCCGGGCAAGTCTGAGTCGCCGGAGGCGGCGGCGGAGGTGGCGGCGGCGGCGGGGGTGCCTCATACACCACCGGTGCCCGGCTCGGGCCGAACTTGGCGCGCAAGGTCAGCCCATAGG
>JBKJYX010000234.1:0-4582 GCA_046715575.1 Sphingomicrobium sp.
GCCTGAGGACGTGCTGGTGGAGCGCCTGCGGCGCAGCGGAGGCCGCCCGCTCCTCACCGGACGTAATCTGCGTGTGCGGCTCCGCGCCTTGTCCGAAAGGCGCCTCGCCCACTATGCGCAGGCGCACGTGCGGGTTGCTGCGGTCAATTCGGCCGAGATGACCGAAAAGATCCTGTCCCTGCTGGCTCAGAGCGACATGGCGGCCGTGAGAGCGACCCGGTAGGACAGCGCCCCGAACCCGGTGACCGATCCGCGCGCCGCCGCTGCGACGAGATCGCGCTGCCGGAAGCTCTCGCGCGCCGCGATATTGGAAAGGTGCACGGCGATCACGGGCACCTTGATGCCGCGGATCATGTCGTGCAGCGCGACCGAAGTGTGCGACAGCCCGCCCGCGTTCAGCAGGACCGCGCGCGCACCCGACGAATCGGCTTCGCCCAGCCAGTCCAGCAAAACGCCTTCGTGGTTGCTCTGCCGCGCCAGCAGCTCGACGCCGTGCACCTGCTCCGCCTCCCGCCGCAGCTCGGCCATGATCGTCTCGAGCGTGTCAGAGCCGTAGATCGCCGGCTCCCTCTGGCCGAGCAGATTCAGCCCCGGCCCATTCAAAACCCAGATAGCGTCCATCCGGCGATCCTAGCAACTCCCACAGCGAAAGCATGCTCCTTGTCGACTCTGCAGCTCGTCGCCCGATTTACCTCGCAGCTAAAGTCCGTTTTGGGTCGAAAGCGGACCTAAGGCGCTAATGTCTCGAATGGGTGGAAATCGGACATTAGTCTCAGCGGACGCGCATCACTAAGGTGAGGTAATCGCCACTCACTGCCCCGCCCGCAAAAAGGCATGCAGCGACAGGCGATTATATGATATTTTAACGAGTCGTTTAAGCGGGGGACTCTACAAATGACCAAGCGCACTGCGTTTTCCGTCCTATCTTTACTCGTTGCAACCACCGCCTCGCCGTCATCCGCACAAGAGGCGACCGCGCAGTCGAATGCGCGCGGCTCAATGAACGCTCATCAGTTCATCTGCGCGTTCGATAATTCAGTCGCGGAAGGTGTTGTCGGCCCCGAAGCTGCGAAGGCTGTTGGGCGCGAACTTGGCCAAATCCTCCATACCTATAGGCATAGCATTCGAGGTTTCGCAGTGAGACTCCCAGCCAGTCCCCAAGGAGCTTCGGCGGCGATTCAACGGCTCAAAGAGAATAATCCAAAGATCACTCAATGCGTCCCCGACGGGATCACTCGCGCCGCGCAAGGGCGTCCTGGAGGCGGGGGCGGTCCCGCTGCGGGCCAATCGACGCCATGGGGCGTCAGTCGCGTTGGCGGTCCCGGCAACGGCAGCTCACTCTCGAGCAAGGCTTGGGTCATCGATTCCGGGATCGATCTCGACCACCCAGATTTGAACGTCGATACGGTGAACGACCGAGACTTTATCGATGGCGATGACGTTGCTGACGACGGCTACGGCCACGGAACGCATGTAGCCGGCATCATCGGCGCGAAGAACAATACTATTGGCGTGGTCGGAGTAGCCGCGGGAGCGACGGTCGTTCCGATCAGGGTCCTTAACAACTCGGGTGTGGGCCCCGACTCCGGCGTGATTGCAGGAATCGATTACGCGGCGGGTTTGGCAGTGCCCGGAGATGTAATTAACCTCAGTTTGGTAGCCGATGCGGTGGATCCAGTAATGGACGCTGCCGTGCAAGGCGCGGCCGCCAAGGGAATATTGGTCACGATCGCTGCCGGAAACAATGGAGCCAATGCGGTAAACTACAGCCCCGGACGAACTGACGGATCCGGAATTTACACCGTCTCCGCCTTCGGCTCGCGTGACACTTGGGCCCGGTTTTCTAATTATGGAAACCCGCCGGTCGATTATGCCGAGCCGGGCGTCGACATCCAGTCCACCGACAAGAATGGCGGGTACTCGATGAAGTCCGGGACATCGATGGCCGCACCCCACCTTGCGGGCATATTGCTGTTGAACGCGGCTGGACCGGCGGTAGGAGGAAACGTGAAGCGCGACCCGGACGGCACGGCGGATAAAATCGGCATCAGATAACTTCGTCCACCGAGTTGACGGCTAACGCAATTGCACGCTCTCGCCGCAGAGTTCCTGCGGCCTAATGTCTGCAATGGGTCGAAAACGGACATTACAGGGCGGGATGCAAGCTAGCATTATTTGGCCTTGCCGAACTTGACCGGCGTTGGTGATATGCTGGTCTATGGACGATGAGTGGATCAGCGCGGACGAAGCACATCAAATTGTGGCTCGGGCAGTCGGTGTTCTTGGGGCTGCCGAGGCGATTTGCACTCGCGCGCACCATGAACTGGTCAGCGCCAAGGCACTCCGCCTTATTTGGCACCGCGAAACTAGGGACGATTGCGCTGTCCCCAAGGAATTTTGGTGGGCCAAGGGCAAAGCCGCGTTAGAGCAGGATTGGACCACGGGAGATTTTTCGACGTGGCTCGACCAGACCTATGAACTCCGCGCCTTCGGTGTTCAATTTCGCAAGTCGGACATCATGAAAATGATACCCCAAGGCCGCCCTCCTCAGCGAGGCGCCATAGAGGCTGGAGACGCTGACGAAGAATGGGTCAGCAGCAGCGACGCCCGGCGACTTGTCTACACGATCAGCAGAATCAATTCGGTCAGCGCTGGCGATGCGATCCTGCAATATTGCCGGGTCGGTCACATTGCCGGCCGCGCGAAGCATATGAAGCTGATAATCAAAGACCGCTATCAGACGCGCCAAGAAGAAGAGTCCGACTGCCAAATCCCAGATTGGTTTTGGGAGGAGTGCACTAAGCCGGACTCATCGGTTCAAGATTGGCCGGCAGGCGTAATGTCGGGCAAATGCTGTGTGGATGGTGATTCCATTACCGCCAGGCTGACAGGCGTGTCCTTCCGGCGAGCCGACCTGGAAATATTCAAGAATCAACTGAACGAAGGCGATCCTCCAGTGCGCGCCGAGGCTCCGTCCAGCAAAGGCGGCAAGCCGCCTGCTGCGTGGTGGGATGCTCTTTGGGTTGAGATTTGCCGCCAGCTTTATGTTGGAGAACTCCATCCCAAAGCGCAGGTCGACGTGGAAACGGCGATGCATGATTGGCTTGCGACCATCGGTGAAACGGCAGCCGAAAGTACGATTAGGGAGCGTGCCAGAAAGCTTTGGGACGCTATCAACGCATAAGACGGAAACCCAGTTACCGGCCCTTTGCGCTCCAATCCGTCCGATTTCCAGTCTGATTCCAACGATCTTGCCAGCGTTCACCGGCATCCGCCTGGTGACGTCGGAGCAATGCAGATGGATATTATCGCCACTTCCGTAAACGGCGCTGCCAAGGCGCTAAGCCTGGGCCGGACTTCAATTTACTCGCTAATCAACGAAGGAAAGCTGGAGACGGTGAAGTTGGGCCGGCGCACGCTCGTCAAAACGGCGTCGATTCGTGCGCTTATCGAGGGCCCACCCCGCGCCGGCGGCCAATAAGGCGCTCGTCATGGCAACCAGGCGGACCAATCCGCAGCGGGTGAAGCTGCACCATAGTTACAGCGTGGAGGAAGCCGCGCGTCTGCTGGGCGTACACAAGAACTGCGTACGCGGCTGGGTAGCCAAGGGACTGGAGCCGATCGATCGAGGCCGCCCAATGCTGTTCGCTGGAAGCACTCTGCGGGCCTTCCTGATCGCCCAACGATCCGGCCGCAAGCGGCCGTGTCAGGCAGGCACGTTCTATTGTTTCCGCTGTCGCGAGCCACGTCCGCCGGCCCTCGGCATGGTCGATTATGTGAAGATCACCAATGTCAGCGGCAACCTAAAGGCGCTGTGCGCCGCTTGCGACACGATCATGCATCGCCGGGCGCAGCTGGTCGATCTTTCCCGCGTCATGCCGGGCATCGCGGTCCAAATTGCGGGGGCACCATTGCGACTAATAGGGAGTGGATCGCCCTCCCTGAAACGTGACTCAGTGAAGAAGGTTTGAGCATGGCGAAACACAACGCCGCAAACACGCGGATCAAGCGGGCCTATTTCCATTATCTCAAGGAGGCGCGCCGGTGCGGCGTCGCGTCTGTGGATGCCACTGCGAAGGCAATCAGCCGTTTCGAGGAAGCCAACCTGCCGTCGAGACTTCAAACGCTTTCACCGCGAACAGGCGGTGGCCTTTAAGCGCAAGCTGGGCGAGCAGCTCAACGAACGCTCGGGCAAACCGCTGAGCAAGGCGACGATTGATTCCACGCTGCGGGCGCTGCGCGAGTTCTTCGTCTGGCTCGCTGGCCAGCCCGGTTGCAGATCGAAATTGCACTATACCGACGCAGACTATTTCAACCTGTCAGAAAAGGACGCTGCGATCGCTCGCGCCAAACGGATGAAACCGGTGCCGACGCTCGATCAGGTGCATCATGTCCTCGCCACGATGCCGCATGGCACTGCGATCGCAAAACGGAACCGCTCACTGATCGCCTTCGCGATGCTATCGGGCGCGCGCGATGGAGCGCTAGCGTCTTTCCGGCTGAAGCATGTTGATCTGTCGGAGCGGCTGGTGATGCAGGACGGGCGTGAGGTGCGGACCAAGTTCGCTAAGACCTTTACGAC
>JBKJYX010000235.1:0-9648 GCA_046715575.1 Sphingomicrobium sp.
CCCTCGATCTGCGGTCCCGCCGCGAGCGCCATCGGGAAGCCGAGCCAGTCGTGCAGCAAAGGCGCGGCATAGCCGGACCAGCCGACCGCGACCGCGCTCACCACCAGGCTATATTCGAGGATCAGCGACCAGCCGACGATCCAGGCGATCAGCTCGCCAAAGACGATGTAGCTGTAGGTATAGGCGCTGCCCGAGGCCGGATACATCGTCGCCATCTCGGCATAAGCAAGGGCGGCAAAGGCGCAGATCACCCCGGCGATGGCGAAGCTCAAAATGACCGCGGGGCCGGCCTTGGCGGCGCCAACCCCGGTCAGGGTCAGGATGCCGGTGCCGACGATCGCCCCGACCCCGAGCGCGATCAAATGCGGCCAGGACAGCGACTGAGCGAGCCGATGCTCTTCTGGCATTTCCTCGCGGGTGAGAATCGCCTTGCGGACGTTCCAGTTCTTCATGCGGCCAATCCCCCTGTGCGTCATTGCGAGCGTAGCGCGGCAATCCAGCCGCGCAACCGGTCGATCAATAGTCCTTGCTGATGCGGACGTTGGCGCTGGTCCGGCCGATGGTCGACACCGACGACAGCAGGGATAGCCAGCGCGTCATTTGATATTCGACCCGCGTCGCCGAATAGCCCTGCCCGTCGGTGATGACTTCGACGAACAGTTTGCGGCCGAAATATTTGCCCGCCGACAGCGCGGCCTTCTGCCCGGTCGCGACATCGGCCGGCACGATCCGCAAACGATCCAGGCCGACCGCGCGCCGCAATGCGTTAATCGGATCGAGGCTGCCCGAGCCCGAGTTGAGCGCCGCCACCGCCGACGCCAATTGCAGCGCTTCGGGCGCGGACAGGTTGGTGATCGAGGTGCCGAACAGGATCCGCGACAGCAACTCGTCCTGCGGCAGCGCCGGCACGCTGGCGAAGGTGATTTCGGGCCGCAGGCCGGTTCCGGTGACGCGCACGCTGGCATCGAGCCCCTGGACCTGCGCTTCGGCATGGATGTCGAGCAGCGGGTCGGGCGGGCTTTCGCCGCGGAAGCGGATGATACCGCGATCGAGGCGGAAGTTGCGGCCGGCGAACTCATAATCGCCGCGGACCAGGTCGGCCCGCCCAATGAAGCGCGGCGCGTCGGCGGTCCCGCCGATGGCGAGCTGGGTCGTCCACTTAATGTCGATCACGAGCCCGCGCACCTCGAGGTCGCGTCCCGCAACATCGAGGTCCAGCCGCCACGGACGAAGCTGGGCGACTTCGATGACGTCGGCCGGGTCGAGTCCGCGATGGCGCACCTGCAGCTGTGGTACGGCCGCGGCGGCGCTGGCCCGGCCGAGCTGGAAACGGCCCTTATCGAGCGTCAATTTGCCCGAAATCGTGCCGCCCTCGGCGGTCGAGCGGATGCGCAACGGGCCCGTCACCCGGGCGGCGATGTCGTCGCGGTTGAGCAGCAGGGCCTGGCGGGTGTTGAAGCTCAAATCGAGCAAGCTGCGCCCGCCCGAAAAAGTGACGCTGCCCGATCCGTCGATCGCGCCGCCGCCGCCGGTCCGCCCGGTCAGCCGGCTGAACACCAGCTTGGGGCCGGAGAAGCGGGCCTCCGAGGCCAATTGGTCGATGACCATGCCGGTGACCGCGCTTTCGACCCGTGCGCTTTGCGTGCGAAGCGAGCCGCGGATGGTCGGATCGACCAGCCTGCCGCCGATATCCGCGCCGATCGCGATCGGACCCGAAAGGTCGATGACTTCGGTCCCCGACAATCGCCACAAAGTGTCCGCCGGCCCGGTGTAGCGAAGCTGCGCGAACAATGGCGCATTCATCAGCTCGGCGACCAGCGGTCCGCGGCCGAGCGGCGCGAAGCGGGCCTGGGCGCGACCGATGGTCTTGCCGCCGCTCGCCGCCACCGCCCGCAGCGCTGCTTTGTCGCCACCAACCACGGCGGCCAGCCCGACATCGATCGGCTGCGATGCGAGCACCAGGCCGGCGCGGCTCAACCCCCGGATCTGGAGGTCGGCGCGGCCGCTTCGGTTGCCCTGCCACGCATAATCGAGGCGGCCGGTGGCGGAACCCTCGAGGCCGAGGCCGGGCCAGGCGATGTCGAGGATTTGCATTGGCATCGCGCGCAGCTGCGCATGCACTTCGGGCTGCGACCCGCTGCGGCCGGACAAGGTGCCGGTGCCGCCGGCGAAGCTGAAGTCGGTCGGCGCCAGGCTCCAGCCGTCGCCCGACCGGGTTACCACCGCCGCCTCGCGCAAGACCAGCGGCCGGCGCTCGATCTGCCCGCGACCGGTCAGCCGGATGCTGTCGGGTGTGACGTTGGCGAGCGTCGTGAAATCGAATGCGGCGCCGCGGCGGCCGGCGATCGCCGCCCGGACCTGGCCGCTGCCGTTGACCAGCCTGGCATTGGCGGTCAGGCGGGCCAGGGTGATGCCGGTCGCCTCGAACCCGCGGGCATCGACCACGCCGTCGATGGTGGTGCGCTCGTCGGCCAGGACGATGGTGCCGTCGAGCCGCCCTGAGCGCACCGCGAAAATGCCGGGAAAGCGGACGCCGCTGGCCCGCAGATGCGCTTCGATCTTCTGGGCATCGCCGACCGGCGCGAAGGCCAGGCTTCCGTCGAGGCCGCCGCCGGCGACCGCCAGGGTCCCGGTGAAGCCCCCCGGGTCGGAGCGGAGATTGCCGCTCGCCGTGGTGCCGCCGACGTTGAGTGCGGCAATAGCGATCGTGGCGCGGCCGCCGTTGGGCAACAGGATCTGCCCCTTGCTGGTGAACGCCCCGAGGCGCGAACCGCCGGCCGCCGTGTAATCGAACCCGGCCGCGATCGGCAGCAGCAGCAGGCGCACGTCCTTCAAACCCATCGGCTCGTTGGGGCGGTCGAGGAACAGGTCGACGCGCGGCCGTTCGATGCGGCCGTCGAGGATCATTCTCAATGTGCCGTATTTCGACTGCCGGCCGCGGGCTTCGATATGGAAGGTGCCGTCGCGGTTGCGCCGCCCGGCGCCGCTGAGCCGGAGCTTGGGCGCGAACAGCTGGAGGTTGGTGAAGTGGACGATGCCGTCATTGCCCCGCTCGAGATCGGTCTCAATCCGCGGCAGGCCGCCGGCGAGGTCGCGAAAGAAGCTGTTATCGAGACGCCGCACCCAGGCCTTGCCCTTGCCGATGACGCGCGAGCCCTTGCCGCCCGGCCCCGGCACCACCTTGAGATCGGTAACGACGTCGACAATCCCGAGCCCGGGGATGGTGTAGCGGGTCAGGCCGCCGGAAATGAGGATTTCGAAGCGGCCGGTGACGAGGTCGATCAGCAGCGCGACCTTGCCATTCAATTTGTTGCTGGTCAGCCGCAGCCCTTCGCCGCGGACGAATTTCGAGGTGACGGTCAGCATCCCCTCGAGGCGCACGTTGGCGAGGATCGCGCCGGCGACATCGCCGACGCCGGTGACCGCCCGCGCCGATAGCCGCAGCGGCACGCGCATCGGCCACGGCGACCCCTGGCCGCGTCCCTCGGCGCGGACGTCGACAAAGCCCGTATTGTCGAACTTCATGCCCGGCGAGGTCAGGCGGTAGGCGTAATTCGATCGCCCGAACGGCCCATCGAGCGTCCACACCATCCGCACGTTGCGCCCGGTCATGTTGGGGAACAAAGCGTTCGGGCGCGTCAGGTCGATCCCGACGCGGACGTTGCGATAGCGGTTGCCGCCGAGATCGATCGCACCGCGCGACACCGCCCGCAGCGACGGCGAAGTCAGCGCCAGCTCGCCGTCGAGAATCCGGTTCTGCAAATGGCCGTCGCCGCGCACTCGAACCACGGGCGCGGTCAACCGCTGGAGCTTGCCTTTGAGGAACTGAGCGGATGCGATCTCGCCCGCCAGCCGGTAGCGCCCGGCATCGGCGCCCAGGGCCAGCCGCGCGGTCGGGCGGCCCGACAGGTCGAGCGCCGCGCGGCCGCGCCACCGGCTCCAGCTGCCGTCGCCACTGATTGTCAGGTCGATCGAGCGCTTGGTTCCAACGATCGCCGGCAGCAGCCCGTTGGCCGGCGACCTGGCGACCAGGTCGACGTCGAAGCGGTCGCGGTCGGGTTCGGCGTCGAGGTTCAGTGCCAGGCGGTCGCCGCCATCGACCGCAATCTGCAGCTCGACCATCGCCCGGCCAGCTCGCACGTCGGCCTTCCCGCGCACCCGGCCACTCCGCGCCTGCCCGGTAATCGCCGGACCGAGCTCGAGCCGGTCGATCGCCAGCTCGCCGATGTGGATGTCGAAGCCGGGCAGGATCGGTCCCTTGCGGCCGGTCGGCTTCAATTTCGGCAAGCGGATCAGCCGGACCTGACGCGCGGACAGGCGGTCGATGTGCAGCGAATTGTAGAGCCACGCGCCCGGCGCCCAGTCGAGCTCGATCTCCGGCGAGGTCAAAAACACGCCGCGATTGTCCGCGACCGTGACGTTCTTGAGCTTCGACTTGCCGAACACCGAGCCTTCGATGCGGCCGACGCGGATGTTGAGGCCCGACGCGGTTTCGAATTTAGCGAGGCGATCGACGATGAAGCGGTGGCCGGGCGCCGTGTCGAGCAGCACCAACGCGCCCGCGAACAGGATCAGCAGCGCCAGCAGCAGGGCGAGCAGCTCGTTAGCGAGGCGGCGCGGCCAATCCTGTCGCAGCCGCCGCCGTGGCGGTTCGGCTCGATCGACCGGGAGCGCGTCGTCGGCCACGCTAGAACGCCTGCCCGAGCGAGACGACGACCGCGATCCGGCCATCGTTGGCGCGCGGGTTGAGCGGCGTGCCGACGTCGATCCGGATCGGGCCGAAGCTCGAATAATAACGCACGCCGATGCCGGCGCCGAACTGCCAACCCTTGGTTGAGGGCCAGGAGTTCGTTGTCAGACTGCCGCCGTCGAGGAACGGCACGATGCCGAAGTTGCCGCCGAAGGCCTTCAGCTTGACCCGCGCTTCGAGGGCGAACTCGGCCAGCCCGCGCCCGCCGATCGGATCGCCGTCGAGGTCGTGCGGCCCGAGCTGCTGGTAGCCGTAGCCGCGGACCGAGCCGCCGCCGCCCGAATACAGCCGCCGCGACGGGGCGATCGACAATGAACTTGCGCCCAGGATGGTGCCCAGCCGAATGCGGCCCGCCACGACCACGGTCGACGTCACCGGCCGGTAGGCGCTGGCGTCGATCTGCGTCCGCGCATAGGCGAAGCTGCCGCCGTGAGCGGAGATTTCGGGGCTGATCCGCCCGCCCAGCCGAAAGCCCCGGGTCGGATCGAGCAGGTCGTCGCTGCCGTCATAGCCCAGCGTCGCCGGCAGGGCCGCGATCAGGAACGTCTTGGTGTCCTTGACCCCGAGCGCGTCGAACACCCCCCGTTCGTCGGTCGCGATCAGGTCGGCGCCCAGGCTGTACGTCCATTTCTTGTGCCAGATGATGTTGCTCTGGCGCTCGATGTTGCCGCCCACCTGGATGGTCTTGGCCTCATAGGCGTCGCGGTTGGTGTTGCTGAGCGAGGCCTGCAGGTTGAGCACCTGGTCGCGCCGACGGAAATTGCTGCGCCGGAACTGGACGGCGGCAAGCTGCTCCTGGGTCCCGGCGACGCCGCGCACGGTCAGCGCGCCCTCGGGGTTGAAGAAGTTGCGGTGCTGCCAGCTCGCCTCGGCGCGCACGCCTTGGCCGGTGCCATTGCCGAGCTCGCCCGCGACCGTGCGCATCGGCGCCGGCTCGAGGTTGACGGCCAGATCGACGGTGCGCCCATCGGCGGCGGGCACCACCCGGACTTCGGCCGACGCCACCAGCCCGGTGGCGATCAGCGCCCGGCGGAGATCGTCGACCTTGGAGCGCCGGAACGGTTCGCCCGACTGGAAACGGGCAATCAGGCCGACGTGGCGGGCGCTGAACGGCGGCTTGCCGCTGACCCGAATGGCCCCGAACGACGCCAGCGGGCCGGTCTCGACCGGCAACACCAGCTGTGCGGTGTGCGCCTCGTGGTCGATGAGGACCTGCTGCTCGCCGACCTTGGCCAGCGCGAACCCCTGCTCGCCAAGCGCGACGGTGAGGGCGAGGTTGGCGGCGATCACCTCCTCGGCGATGACCGGGTCGCCGGCTTTGACCGCAAAGGCTTCGCGCAACCGGGGCGCCTCGGCGCCCGCCGCGTCGAGACCCGGCAATTCCACCGACTGGAACCGGTACTGCGCGCCTGGCTCGGCGTGGAGCGCGACCACCAGCGAGCTCCCCGTCCGTTCGATGCGCGGCTCGACCATGGCATCGTAATAACCCTGGCTGCGCAGCAGCTCGGCGAGCAGCTCGGCGTCGGCGCGCGAACGGCGGTCGATCTGGGCGGCATTGACCGCCTCGTTGCGGTTTTTGTGCAGCGCCGACTGCCGGTTGAACGAAGCGATCAGCTCGGCGGATGGGCCGACGGCCTCCAGTCCTTCAAGCACAATGCTGTAACGGAGCTCGGCGGCATTGTTCGCCGGCTCGCTCTCGCTGACCGCCGGCGCGGCCGGCGGCTCCGCTGGCGCGGTTTGAGAGTCTGGCGCAAGCGCAGGTTGGTCATTGGTCCCGGTCTGGGGCCAGTCGACGCCGAGATCGGGCATTGGATCGAGCGGCGCGGAAGGGTCCAGTTCGGCGGGGCCGGTCGGGGGCGACGGTTGCGCGAGTGCGGGCATGGGAATCGCCAGCGTCAGCGCGGTCGCGCACAACAGCCGCGCAGCCACCCGCGCCTTTCCCCGCCAATTCATCGGGCTAGCCTAGCCAGCAGTGCTGAACCGCGCCAGTATGAACGGCGCGCATCGGGTTTATTCGCCTTGGAACCTAATGGACGGTGCCGCGGACCTCTTCGCTGCTCAGCGTCGCGATCACGCGCTCGATCTGCCGCCAGTGGCAGAAGCGCACGACGTTGCCCGCGTCGCGGCTCAAGTCGGCGCGCGCCGCGGCCTCGTAACCGGCATCGTCGCCGAACCGGCTGAGAAGCTCGGAGGCGTCGGCTAGCGCCACTCGCCCGCTGATGAAGGGTGCGTCCATGCCTCGGCATTTACGGGCGGACCCCTTTCAGGACTGCCGACGAAGATCGTCAACGCCGCGTTCACCATGTCTGCGCGGGATTTCTGGGCGCATTGTCGCTGGAGCCAGTGAGGCACTTCTGCCATGGCGCGGCATGGCCAGCCGCAACGCCCGATCGGGCGGCATCTTTCTGACGATCGGCATCCTCGCCGGCTGTGGCTGGGGACTCGCCGTGGGCACGCCGATGAAGGGCGTCCTGATCGGCACCGGGCTCGGGATTGCGGCGGCGCTGCTGCTGTGGCTGCTCGACCGGCGTCGCTAGAACGTCAGGCGGGGCTAGAACGTCAGGCGGGGCTAGAACGTCAGGCCGGGCCAGGCACTCAATCGATCTTGCGGCCGGCCCAGACGACCCGGCCGATGCAGGCAATCTCCGCCATGTCGCAGTCGGGCCAGTCGGGATAGGCAGGATTGTCCGACTGGACGGTGACCCGGCGGCCGACCGGATGCAGGGCGATCCGCTTGACGACCAGCGAATCGTCGACTCGCATCACATAAATGCCGTCGCGCAACCGCTCGTCACAGTCGGAGGGATCGACCAGGATGTCATCGCCGGCGTTGAGGGTCGGCGCCATGGAATCGCCTTCGACGCAGATGATCGACAGCTTGGCGGCCGGCGTCCCGGTCAATGCCTTCAGCCAGCGTCCATCGAACGCGAAATAAGCCTTCGCGATCTCTCCCGCGACGAGCGCTCCGGGTCCCGCGGACGCGCGCACCGCGACCCGCATGACGGGGACCAGGCCGTCCGAGCCCTCATCCTCGGACGGACCGCCGAGAAGCGATTCGGAAATGGCGAAGTAACGGGCGAGCTTGCGCCGCTCGGCTTCCTTCAGCCTTTTGGGCACTCCACGGCGGACAAACTGCTGGATGTAGGCCGGATTTCGCCCGAGCATTCGCGACAATCCGGCGAAGTCCTCGCCCCGCTCCGCGCAGAGGCGTTCGATGACGAGGCGCGGTTCTGTTAACATGCGTTTACCTTAATTATAGGCAAGTGCCTAGACAAGTAGGAAATGCGTTGGGAGATTATGCGCAGCCGAGTCGCTCTAGATTAATAAAGGAAGTGAAGAGTGTACTTGCTCAGAGAGATAGAGAAGTTCCTTCGCCGTAGCCACACGGCTCCCACCCGTTTTGGACGGGATGCCCTTGGCGATCCTCGATTTGTGTTCGATTTGCGAAGAGGAAGGGAGCCGCGGCCGGTGACGGTTAAACGAGTCCGCGATTTCCTGGAGGCGGCACAATGCTGAAGATGGCGATGTCACGCGCCGCGTCGGGGCTGCTTCGCGCCCTGCTTGAGCGCCTCGGGGAGCAATCCGATAGGATTTTGCTCAGTGAAATTCAGTCGGTCGACTGGCAGTCGCTGACGTTCACCGGCGAGACGCATCTCATGCGGTTGCGGGTGCCCGGCCCACGCGCCGACACGATCGTCGGTCGTCTCACGATTGGACTTGGGGAGGTGGAGTTTTCAATCCCCGGCTATTTAGTCGCGGACATTGCCGTGGCCGGCGCGCCTGCTCGGGCGCTCGACGGCTCGGTCACGCTGGCCATCGAAGCCCTGACCATTGCCGAATAGCGACGATCGCCGACTAGAGGCGATCGCTGAACAAGGGTCAGTGCAACGAGCGCCGCAGCTCGGCGAGCGCTTCGCTCAATGCCTGGGACGCATCCGGCGGTGCCGGTCTCATAGGGTTCGAATGAAGGTGGCTTTGGCTCGGGCCGAACAGCCGAACCACCCGGGCGTGAGGGCTCACTTCAATTAGCTCATCCTCTAGGATCAGCTCTTCGGCCGCGTCACCCTGCGCCCCATTTGGTTCGACCGTCGCCAGCGGGAAGGCGGGCAATGCAAAAGTTACTTCACCCGGCGCTATCCGCCTGAGCCCTGATTGAGCGGCCAGGAACGCCGCGGCGGCGGCCACCGTCGCGGTTCCGACGCCCGGTGCCACTGCCCACAAGGCAAATCCGACCGCAGCCGCGAACATCGCGGCGGCCGCGACATCCACGGCTAATTCGGCCCGATCCTCGGTGCGCCAATTCATGCCGGTGGGCCTTAAAGGCAATAGGTTTCCAGCCCGTTAGGCTTGCCTATAAAGCCGGCATCGCCTCGACGAGGTGAATCAGGGCGTCGGTGAAGGCTTCGACGTCCTCGGGCTTCCGGCTGGTGACGATGTTGCCGTCGGTCACCGCCGGCTCATCGACCACGGTCGCGCCCGCATTGCGAAGATCGGTTCGTATCGACGGCCAGGCGGTGGCCCTACGCCCACGCAGCACGTCCGCCTCGACCAGCAGCCACGGCCCATGGCAGATCGCCGCAACCGGTTTTCCGGCGTCCGCGAACGCCCGGATCACCGCGATCGCCTCGGGAATAGCCCGCAACGTGTCCGGATTGCGCACTCCGCCGGGCAGCAGCAACGCATCGAAATCCCCGATCCTCACCTGGCCAATCGTCAGCTCCGGGCGAATGACCTTGCCCGGATCGTCCCTCACCGTCGCCTGGATCGGGCTCAGCGACGGCGACGCCAGCCGGACTTCGGCGCCGCGGTTCCTCAAGATCTCGAGCGGACCGAACAGCTCCGATTCCTCGAAGCCGTCGGTGGCCATGACCAAAATCCTGGCATCGCCGATCGCCGGA
>JBKJYX010000236.1:0-3496 GCA_046715575.1 Sphingomicrobium sp.
ATTCTGGGTCATGCCCCCGAACGCGCGCTGGTAGATTTTGCCGTCGTCGGTGCGACTGAACGGCAGGCCGGCATGCTCGAGTTCGTAGACCGCGGCGGGCGCCTCGCGGCACAGATATTCGATCGCGTCCTGGTCGCCGAGCCAGTCGGAGCCCTTGACCGTGTCGTACATGTGCCAGGTCCAGTGGTCCGGCCCCATGTTGCCAAGGCTGGCGGCAATCCCGCCCTGCGCGGCGACGGTGTGGCTGCGGGTCGGGAAGACCTTGGTGATGCAGGCGGTCCTCAGACCCTTCTCGGCAGCGCCCATGGTCGCCCGGAGCCCGGCCCCGCCGGCGCCGACCACGACTACGTCATAGACATGGTCGATGATCTTGTAGGCGCTCAAGCCGCGCCTCCAAAGGCGATGCGGCCCAAGGCGAACAGCGCCAGCGAGGCTCCACCAATCGCGAGGAACAGCAGCAGCGTGTTCAAGGCGAAGCGGTTGCCCTCGTCGCGGACATAATCGTCGACCACCACTTTCATCCCCTCGAGCGCGTGCTTGAAAGCCAGGATGACGAACAGCGCCATCGGCACCGCGCCGCTCGGCGCGGCCAGCCACTCAACGAGCGTGCGCTGGTCGAGCGACGGCAGGAACAACAAGGACGCGATCAACCACACGCCAAGCAGCAGCAGCGCCGCGCTCGTCACCCGTTCAGACAGCCAATGCTCGCCGCCATGATGCGCCGATCCCAGGCCGGTGACCTTGCCCAGCGGCGTCGCGCTTTGACCCAGGCTCATCGCAGACCTCCCAAATTCGGCACCCACACCAACAGGGTCAGGAACAGCGAGCCGGCCAGGGTCAGCACCGCGAGGCGCTTGTTGGTTTCGAGCTCCAACCCGGCACCGCTGTCCATCACCAGGTGGCGGATGCCGGACAGGAGATGCTGGAAGAACGCCCAGGTGAGGCCGATCAGGACAATCAGCCCGAGCGGATGCTTCGCTGCCTGACTGAAGGCCGCGTAAGCGTCGGCGCCGGCGGCGATCGACATCAACCACCACAGCAGGATCGCGAGCCCGGCGAAGGACAAGGCCGCGCCGGTCATGCGGTGCAGGATCGAGACCAGCATGTGCGGCCCCCATCGCCAGACGCCGAGGTGCGGGGAAAGGGGTCGGGGGTGTTGGCTGGCCATTCGGCGGGGCCTTTCTAAAGTTCAGCTTGACCGGCCGCCGAACTGGGCTGCGCCGGGCGTCGTCCGCTTAGGGCGCTGTCCGCGGCGAGGCAAGATTTAGGCCGTCCCCTAACCCGGTCTTAACCATTGCCGGAGCAAACAGCGCCGACATCAAAGTTTGCGGTGCAAGTGAAATGACGGAGACCCCTAAATGAGCGGCGACATTGGACACTTCCAGCGCCTGACCGAACAGCAGGTCGCGTCGCGGCTTTCTTCATACGGTGAGGATGGCCACTTCGAAGCATCGTTGCGCCGCCTGTGGGATGCCGCTGGGCCAATTATCGCGACGGCGTCGAACAGCCATTTCGGCGAGGATGTCGGCAGTCTTGGCGGCGACCAGTTCACCAAGGCGGTCAACGAGGAATGGGTCCGTTCGTTCGCCGAGCAGGGCGTCAGGATGTTCGCCGGCAAGCGCAGCGTTCCCGAATTCATCGCCGCCCGCGCCCGCATGGCCAAGGAAGTGATCCGCAGCTTCGACGATTGCTTCACCGGCCGCGCCGACGACCGCATCGACGCGATCGACACCTTTTACCGCGTGCTGAGCTTCAGCGAGGACATCATCCTGGCGCAGATCGCGCTCCTCGAAGCCAATGAAGCGGCCGACCAGCGTGGCCGCCAGAGCGAGCAGTTCGAGCACCGCGTCGCCGACCTGGTCCGAAACAGCACCGAACAATCCAAAGCGCTGACCGACCGCACCCGGGCGACCGCCGCGTCGGCCCGCGGCATGCTCGGCAAGACCAGCGAAGTCGCCGCCGCCGCCGAGCAGTCGGCCGGCGCCATGCGCGAAGCCGCGCAAACCGCGGCGGGCCTGATCCGCGCGATCGAGGATGCGCGGACCGAAGTCGAGACCGCGGCGGGCGTTGCCGTCCGCGCCGGCGGCCAGGCCGAGGAAGCGGTCAAGGTCAGCCAAGCGCTGTCGAGCCACGTCGAGGCGATCGAATCGATCTTGAGCCTGATCCGCGACATCGCCGGCCAGACCAATCTGCTGGCCCTGAACGCAACTATCGAAGCCGCTCGCGCCGGGGACGCCGGGCGTGGTTTCGCAGTGGTTGCCCAGGAAGTGAAGAGCCTCGCCAGCCAGACCGCGCGGGCAACCGACGACATCACCAACAAGATCACTGCGATCCAGCAAGCGACCCGCCAGACGGTCGAGGCAAACAGCTCGATCCAGGGCACCGTCGAGGAAGTGCAAGTCTCGGCCGACCGCATCCGCGAGGCGATGGAGCTTCAGGCGCAGACCGTGACGATGATCACCGCCGCCGTCGACGAAACCGCGCTCGCGGCGGATTCGATGAGCTCGACCATCGCCGCGATCCGCTCCGACACCGAGAATGTCGCCAAGGACATCGACCAGGTCGAGGCCGGCTTCGGTCGCTTCAGCGAGCAGATCGCCGACTTCAAGTCGACCACCAAGGAGTTCGTCAGCGGCATCGCCGCCTGACTACCTGATCGTCATCCCCGCGAAAGCGGGGACCCCGCTTCTTTTTCTCTTCGACAATGACAAGGCAGCGGGATCCCCGCCTGCGCGGGGATGACGAACGGTGGGGCGCTGGGCTAGTGCCCGCCCATGAACATCCTTGTCACCGGAGCCAGCCGCGGAATCGGCGCGGCCGCCCTCGCCCTCCTGCGCTCAACCGGCCACCAGGTCGCGGGCCACTCGACGCGAGGCGACGGCGAGCTGATCGCCGCCGATCTCGGTGATCCCGATGCGCCGCGTGCGTTGTGGAGTGCGGCGCTCGACCGTGTCGGTGGCCGCATCGACGTGCTGGTCAACAACGCCGGCATCTATGAAAGTGTCGCCGACGACGCAGCCGACGGCGAATGGCACGCCGCCTGGGCGCGCACCCTGACCATCAACCTCCAGGCTCCGGCCGACCTGTGCCGGCTCGCCATCGGCCATTTTCGCGAGCAGGGCGGCGGGCGCATCGTCAACATCGCCAGCCGCGCCGCCTATCGCGGAGATTCACCGCAGCATTGGCATTACGCCGCGTCCAAGTCCGCACTGATCGGCATGACCAAGACCATCGCCCGCGGTTATGCGGCAGAGCAGATCCTGGCCTACGCCGTCTGCCCCGGCTTCACCGTGTCCGAAATGACCGAGGAATATCTTCAAGGCCGCGGCGGCCCGGCGATCGTCGCCGATATTCCCCTGGGCCGCGTCGCCTCTACCGATGAAGTCGCTGAAGCGATCCGCTGGCTTAGCGTCGATGCGCCCGCGGCCGCCACCGGCACGGTGATCGACGTCAACGGCGCTAGTTACGTGAGGTGAGCTGGCGCGCGACCTTGCCT
>JBKJYX010000237.1:0-3141 GCA_046715575.1 Sphingomicrobium sp.
TCTCAGGGGTGTCAGGATCATCCGGGGTCAGGAGAAGGTCGCAGTTCGGCAGGGGGTCGGCCGCGATCGCGCAGATGTTCTGCTTGGTCTTGGCGTCCGTGTAGGCGGCTGCGGCATTCAAGGTGAGCCCGCCAGCGGTGTAGTTTACGTCAGTCTCGATGCCGTTGATCCTGGCGTCGCGCCCATTCTGAACGACGGTCAGGCTGTTTTCGCCCAGGAAGGCGAACTGAAACTTCTCCCACAGCTGGTGATAAACGGCACCATTCCAGCGGAACGGTCCGAACGTGGTCTTCCAGCCAAGTTCATTATTCACCAGGAAGTCCGCCTCGTAAGGCGCAAGGCCCGGCTGCCGATTGATGCCGCCGGGCCGGTATCCCTTCGACCTGGTGGCGTAGAACATCAGTCCCTCGCGCGGCTTCCACGTTCCGTTGAAACGGTAGGTGAACCCGGTATCCTTGCTCTGCTTGGGCTTGACCGTTCCGTCCTCGAAACGCCCGACGTTGATGCAAGGCGTGCCGTCGAGCGCGCCGTCCAGGATCAGCGTCGTGTCTGTGCCATTCAATTGCGATTCGCGCAGCGAATCTCCGCTGACGGTAAAACACTGTGCAACGCCGGTCCTGGTGCTTCCGGCCACGTTCGGCGGCGGGTTGTCGTCGCCACCCTGGAAGTAGTCGGGATTACGGCCAAACCCCGCGAAGCCGAAGACGGTATTGTTGAACTTGTAATAGCGCCCTCCCCCGGTCAGTGTGATCTGCGGCGTGACGTCGAAGCTCGCTTCACCGAACAGCGCATAGTCCCGCTCGACGCGATCCTGGCTGGTCAGCCAGAGCAGCCCGGGTCGTCCGTTGACCGAAAGGTCTGCGCCCAGGTTGTCGACAAGATATTCCTGAAGAATGTCATTCGTTTGGCGCTGATAGAAAGCGCCGCCAATGACCCGGAACCGTTTGTCGCTCGGGCTCGCAACGCGCAACTCGTGGCTCATCTTCTTGAAGTTGTTGCCGCCGGCGATGTACTGGACCGGCACGATCAGATCGCCGTTGTCGTCTTGAAAATAGAAATAGTTCGCGATACCGCCGTAGCTCTCGTAAGCCGCGTCGTAGGCGTCGATGTAGTCGGTGTAGTCGGCAATCGCGAAATTCGGCCGGTGCATGTACGCGCCGGCGTAGGTGATATCGAAGTTGCCGATCTTCCCTTCGACCGTCAGCGCATATTGCGTGAATTTGTCCTTGCCCGGCTCTTTACGGAACCGCTGGGTCTCCAAGTCCCCAAGAGCCTCGTCATAATACCAGACGCCCTTGGTCTTCGAATTCTGGTGCATGACTGTCGGCGTGAGCGTCCAATTGTCATCGAGATCGACCTTCAGCGCTACGCGGCCGCCATAGGTTCTGTTGGTGTTGAAGTTCTTCTTGAGGAATTCGGAGTTTTCGACGCTGAAGCCGTTGCGGACGCAGCCAATGGGTTCGTCGTCGTCGTCCAGGATGACGTCGCCGCAATAAGTCCGCTCACCGAACACGTTGTCGATGTACCCCGCATCGCGCTGGTAGAAGGCAACACCCCGGAACGCGATGTTGTCCGCGATCGGCAGGTTGATCATCCCTTCGAGGCTGCCGCCCGTGCCGCCATGCTCGACCGAGTTGAGCTCCCCGTCGACGCGGCCGGCGGTGATCCCAAGCTCCGGCTTGTTGGTGATGATGCGGATCGTGCCGGCCTGTGATGAGGCGCCGTAGAGGGTGCCCTGAGGACCGGCCAGGCTCTCGATCCGGGCGATGTCGTAGATGTGGACGTCGAGCGTTCCGCCGATGGTCGTGATCGGCTGTTCGTCGAGGTAGAAGCCGACGGACGGGAGTGATCCGGTGTGGTTGCCATCGCCGCCGGTGGCCACGCCGCGCATGTAGACGGTGGTCGCCCCCGGCGCGAGCGTCTGGAAGCTGACCGACGGGAGCTGTTTGGTATAGTCCTCGAAGTTCGAGATGTTCAGTTCGTCGAGGCGTCGCGTGCCGATCGCCTGGACGCTGATCGGCACGTCCTGGAGGTTCTCCTCGCGCTTCTGCGCAGTGATGATGATTTCGGTGCTATCGGGTACCTGCCCGTCCTGCGCGACCTGCTCGGCCGGCGTCGGCGCGACGACGTTGGTCGCATTCGTCCCGGGCGCCGGCGAGTCGCTGGCCGGTTCCGTCTGGGCCAGCGCCGGCGCGGTGACGAAAGCAGTCGAGGCGAGCAGCCCCAGCGTAATCGAACGGAAACTTCTGACGGTCATCGGATCCCCCGGACAGCTATGACGGTATTGCGACAGACCGCCCGGCGCTTGTCAACGCCGATTGCCGCCAACCGGCGATTATTTCGCTAGCGTTGCAACAAGGACGCGGGGGCGTCCGGATAGGCATCGAGAACCTCGCCCAGAGCCGCCTTCAACGGCCCGAGATGAGCTTCGTAGTTGCGCCACTCGTCGGTGGAGTCGCGGTAGATCGGCTGTCGCACCTGTTCCGAGCTGGGGGTCCGCACCGCGCGCTCGGTCTTGTAGAACTCGAGGCAGGCGGGCTCGAATTCCAGCCCGCAATGTTCGAGCAGCGCCCGCACTTCGGCCTCCGTATCCTCCACCATGCGCTCGTAGATCACCCGGTGCACGCGACCCGGCAGCACCGCGTCGATATGCGCCATCAATCGCACATAATCGGAATAATATCGGCCGAGGTCGGTGAGTTCGTAGGTGAAGTCCTGGCCCCGCGCGAAATGCTGGCGGAAGTTGGAGAAGCAGCAGGCGAGCGGGTGGCGCCGCGCGTCAATGACCTTCGCGTTCGGCAGCACGCGATGGATGAACGGCACGAACATCCAGTTGTTGGGTAGCTTGTCGATGAACAACGGCCGCTCGGTCCGGCGCTGGACGGAGGCGCGCTTCAGATAGTCTTCGCCCGTTTCGCGGCGCTCCACCGGCGTCATGTCGAGCACGGAAGCAGGATAATTTTTGCGCCGCCGCGCCAACGCCGGGATGTCAGGCAGCTCGGCGGTACCTTCGACCAGACTGTGCGACGAAAGGATTTGTTCGACGAGCGTCGAGCCCGCGCGCGGCATGCCGTCAATGAAGATGGGGTCAGCCGCTTGGCAGCCCCCCGACCGCATCATTACGTCGGCGGTAAATGTCTC
>JBKJYX010000238.1:0-11042 GCA_046715575.1 Sphingomicrobium sp.
AGATCACGCTTGCCGAGTTTGGCTTCCGCCTGCCGAGCTGCATCGACAACCGCCCGCTGCGCTTCAACGAATGGGACGCGATGCGCCCGCAGACGACATTCGTCTCAGCGACGCCCGGCCCGTGGGAGATGAACGAGACAGGCGGCGTGTTCAGCGAGCAGGTGATCCGCCCGACCGGCCTGATCGACCCGCCGGTCTAGATCAAGCCGGTCGAGGACCAGGTCGACGACCTCGTGCATGAGGCCAAGGAGACGGCGCGCAAGGGCTACCGGACTCTGGTCACCACGCTGACCAAGCGGATGGCCGAGGACCTGACCGAGTACCTGCACGAGGCGGGCTTGCGCGTCCGCTACATGCATTCCGACGTCGAGACTCTGGAGCGCATCGAGCTGATCCGCGAGCTGCGGCTCGGGGTCTATGACGTGCTGGTCGGGATCAACCTGCTGCGCGAGGGGCTCGACATTCCCGAATGCGGGCTGGTCGCGATCCTCGACGCCGACAAGGAAGGCTTCCTGCGCTCCGAGACCTCGTTGATCCAGACCATCGGCCGCGCCGCGCGCAACATCGACGGGCGGGTGATCCTATACGCCGACACCATCACCGGGTCGATCGAGCGGGCGTTGAACGAGACCGACCGGCGGCGCGAAAAGCAGCTCGCCTATAACGCCGAGCACGGCATCACGCCCGAAAGCATCAAGCGCAACATCAGCGACATCATGGCGCATTTGGCGAACCGCGACGCGGTGATGGTCGACACCGGCGACGAGGAACGCCCGCACTTGGTCGGCCACAACCTCAAGGCCTACATCGCCGACCTCGAGCAACGCATGCGCAACGCCGCCGCCGACCTCGAATTCGAGGAAGCGGCGCGGCTGCGCGACGAAATCCGCCCCTCGAGGAAGACGACCTCGGCATCCCCCACCCCCAGCGCGTCGCCCCGCGCGGACCGACCCGCTCAAGCGAAGGCAAGCCGGGGACGCGGAAGGGGCGGTTCGGCAAGCAATCGCGATTCAGCCGGGGCGCGGGGCGCCGCTGATCAAGCGCGATGGACGCCTTGCGCGTGTTGACAATCAGGAACTATAGCCCTATTGAATGCTCAGAAGGAGCAGGGCTATGCAGATCGATGTCGACTTTGAGGTATACAAGGCTCTTACGAACCGTCGTCCAACCGAGAGTGTCACTTACAACGACGTATTAAGGGACCTCTTGCGTCTAGGCGGTGCGAAGCCTCCAGCGTCTCCGGATGGGTCGGCGTCCGGCTGCTCATTCAAAGGAGTGTTCTTGCCGGACGGCACTCAATTGCGCGTTGTGTATAAGGGAACGACCTATCGCGCGGAGATCAAGAATGGGAGATGGCTCGATCAGGAAGGCAGGCCGCGTTCAAGTCCGTCCGACGCGGCGACGGCGATCACCAAGACCCAGGTCAACGGTTGGCGTTTTTGGGATGTAAAACGCCCCAACGATCCCAGCTGGCGAAAGCTAATGACGCTCGTTTAGGTGGCGCAATCGCTAGCCCTCTCCCGCTTGCGGGAGAGGGTTGGGTGAGGGTCTACTTCGTCCTATTTTGAATCAATGCCTCCGGTACGCCGCCAAATCAACCCACATGCCGCTCGCCTCCGTCGCGACATGACTGACGTGGAGCGCAGAGTCTGGTCGCCACTTCGGAACCGGCAGGTGAACGGCTACAAGTTCCGCCGCCAGGCCACCATCGGTCCATTCGTGGTGGATTTTCTATGTGTCGAAGCGGCTTTGGTCGTTGAGCTTGACGGTGGACAGCACAATGAGGTCGTCGATGCGCGACGATCTGCTTTCCTCCGGGAGCGCGGCTACCGCGTCATTCGGTTTTGGAACAATGACGTCAACCAAAGCTTCGACGGCGTGATGCAAACTATCGCCTCGACTCTGGCGGACAGAGAGTAAGCAAACCCTCACCCAACCCTCTCCCGCGCGCGGGAGAGGGGCAATGGCGGAGATGCAAATCATCCGCCTGTGGTCAGCGCCCTACCGCAGCACGCCTTTCTTCTCCATCGCCCGGGCGTAGAGGAACAGCGCTACGGCGACCGCGATGATTACGTAGGGCATTACCTCGTACATTGCGCCTTCCGCGCCTGCCAGCGGAGGCGCGGCGACGATCTGATAACCAAGGCCGAGGATGGCCCCGAGCAGCGACAGGCCAAAGGCCCACACTGCCCAGCGATTGCGCATGAGGAGCAGGACCGAGCCAATCAGGCCCATCCACACGCCGAGGGCCCAGCCAACTTGCGCATAGAGTGGGAAGTCGTCGATCCAGGCGAGCATGACGTTGGGATCCACCGTCGGCATCGCCTTTTCCAAATAATCCGTATTGCGCATCCGGGTCATTGTGTAATCGATCGGGCCGATACAGTTCCAAAGCAGCGCTGGAATTCCCACGATCCACAGGTGCACGGGCGTACGCGATTGCACGGCATCGTCCATGATTGTCCCCCTATTCGAGGCAGCGTGTGGCGCTGCCGGCCAACGCGAAACGGACCGGAACGGCGAACGGCCGGACCGGTGCTGCGAATGAGGGGCAATGCGAAATCGAAGTCAAGCCCGCTGCTTCGTGGCCGACGAGGCTAGGAGAGCTCGCTGAGCAACCCCTTCCTTTGCATGTCGCGTGCGTAGGCGAATAAGGCGACTGCGACCGCCCAGGTGAGCAGCACCATCAGCAGCATCCCGGTGGTGGTCAGGTCTGCCGGCGGCGGCGACAGAACGAACTGATAGACGGTCGTCACGAACAGCCCGACGAGCGCCAGCGCGAACATCGTCACGGCATGTTTGCTGCGCACCAGCAGCAGCAGCGAGCCGGCCAGGCCGCCCCACACGCCCAATGCCCAGAAAGCCACGAACCAGCCCGGGAAGCTCATGTAATAGGTCATCGCTTCGGGCCCGTATTTATCGAGATAGGCCCGGTTGGCGGTCGGGGTCATGTCGAAATCGAAGACTCCGAAGCCGTTCCACAATGCGCCAAGTATAGCCACTATCCACAGGTGCGCGGGCGGGCTCGCGCGCGGGGCATCCTCCATGGCTTTTGCCCTCCAGGGTCGAGACAGCTCACGGCGCCGCCGGCCATCGAATCACCGGCCGGAGGTGCCGAGAACCGGCCCCGCGATGCCGAAGAGGCGGCAACGCGGAATCGAAGTCAAGCGCGCTGTTCGAGCTCATGCTTGAGCTTGGCCATCCGCGCGGTGGCTTGCGCCGCGTGCGGGCCGATCCAGTGCTCGTGGATCTCGTGAATCGGCAGCGGATTGAGGTGGTTCCAGCGTGTCCGTCCCTGGCGCACCGCGATCACCAGATCGGCGTCCTCGAGCACTTTTAGATGTTGCATCACCGTGCACCGGTCGAGCTCCGGGAAGTGCGCGACCAGCGTCCCCGTGGTCAGCGGCTGGTCCCTGAGATCGTCGAGGATTTGCCGCCGGACGGCCGAGCCCAGCGCCTTGAAAATCCGGTCATATTGAGCGGGGTTTTACATGTTATACTTCTATAACATATTACAACGCGACTCTAGAGGAAAAATTGTCATGGATCTGAAATTCAGGGTCGCGGCGCGGATCGCGAAACCGGTGCACGAGGTGTTCGAGGCGGTTGCGGATCCCCAGCAATTGTCGGAATATTTCACTACCGGCGGCGCCAGGGGCCGGCTCGAAACCGGCGCCACGGTGACGTGGGATTTCCACGATTTCCCCGGCGCCTTCCCGGTCGAAGTGGTCGAGGTCGTGCCCGACGAAAGGATTGTCCTCAAATGGGCCGCCAGCGACGGCGAGGCGCCCAACTTGCCGCAAGTCGACGCCAAGGAGCGGGGACCGGATTACCAAACCACGGTGACGATGACCTTCCAGGGCCTCGACGACGGGCGAACGCTGGTCGAGATCGCCGAGGAAGGCTGGCGCGAAACCGAGGGCGCGCTCAAAGCGAGCTACGGCAATTGCCAGGGCTGGGCCCAAATGCAGTGCGCGCTGAAGGCCTGGCTCGAGCACGGCATCAACATTCGCCAGGGGATGTACAAATAGGCGTGCCGCAATGACCGTGCGGGTTGAAAGCGGAGGTTACCCGTACCTGCGTTGCGGCGTTGGCTCGGGCGAACGGCAAAGAGCGTTCAAATGGTCGTAGGTCATAAGCGATTTGCCGTTGGCGTCCTCGATCGCTTCAAGCTGGAACCGGGGCTCACCGTATAGCTCGCGGCCATAGGCAATCGCGTCTTCGATCGAGGGGAACTCGAGGAAGTCGTTCTCGCCTTCGCGGTGGCCAGCGAGCACCAACACTACGAGCCGAACTGGCTGCACCGCTTGTCCCCCAACTCACACCTTAGTCGACAATTCGACAGGTGCTCCCGCAGTCAATCTGTCATTTTTCGGGCCGGCGAGCAAATCTCCGCTTTGAATGGGGGGTCCGACACTCGGGAATCGCGCCATCGCCGGACACGAAAACGACCCGGGAGACGGGCTCCCGGGCCGTAATCTTAAGACCGCTTGAGCCTAGCCGCGCTCGGGCTCGGGCGGCGGTGACGGCGGTGGAGGCGGCGGCAGCGGACACATGTCCGTCGCCAGGATCACCGAGCCGTCCGGGCAGGTCTGGGTCGCGGGCGGCGGCGGCGGCGGCGCATCGACCACCACCGGTGGCGGCGGCGGCGGCGCTGCTCTCCCGAAGTTGAAGATCAGCGACGCCAGCAGCGAATGCGACTGGAACCGCCCCGCGGTGAACTCGTCGAAGCTGCTCGGCGGCAGCAGGTCGCCGAAGTCGAGCTTGCTCGACCGGAAGTAGCGGTATTTGAGGCCGGCATCGATGTTGTCCGAGAGCGCGGTGCGAAGGCCCGCGATGACCTGCCAGGCGAGGCCAGAATCCTTGCCGCTGATGGTCGAGAAGCCGCCCTCGACGTCATCGAGCTTGACGCGCGCCCAGCCAAGGCCGCCGCCGGCATAAAAGCTCACCCCGTCCTCGTTGCCGAAGTCGAGCAAGGCATTGCCCATGATCGAGGTGACGTTGACGTGGCCGTCACCGTCGACGAACGAGCCGCCTTCGTTGAAAAATGGTCCGCCGACCTCGTCAACCGCGGCGCGCTTGTAACCGAGCTCGGCTTCGGCGCGGATGAAGCCGAGGTCGTATCCGGCGATCAGGTCGACGTCCAAACCGGTCTTGAAATCGACCCGGAACGCGTCGTCGATCGCGACCGGCGTGCCTTCCTGTACGGCAAAGGCGTCGATGTCGATGTCGCGTGCCCACAAGGCTCCGCCCTCGACGCCAAAATAGCCCTGATTGTCCCGCGCAACGGCTGGCGACGACGCCGCTACCGCCGCAAGTGCAGCTGCTACGAATTTTTTCATGTTGAATCCCCCGATTAGCCTTTCGGCCATTTCAGTTTAGCAACGGTCGTTCTGGAAGGCCATTTTAAACCGGCCTGCCGCCAACCGACGCGTTCCTTTATCCCGGCTTTGTGTAAAGAAAGTGACGAACACGGGCACGGGCGGATGGAATCGCCGGACGCAGAAAGGGGCACCATGTCTTTCCAGGAACCGGAAGTGCGGGTGATGTTCCCGACGCCCTTCCTGACCATCCAGCTGGATGGCGGCGAGGCGCTCAATCGCCGCCTGCTCAAGGAAATCGGCAATCGGCGCGCGGCCGAGCCCGGCATCGATCGCTCCAACCGCTATGGCTGGCATTCGGCGCTCGACCTGTTCGAACGGGCCGAGCCGGCGCACGCCACGCTGACCAAAGAGATCGATGCGATGGTCGCGGCCTGCACGGCGAAGATGATGCCCGAGTTGCCGCAGGACCTGGTTCGCAAGCATGAGGGTTGGATCAATGTCAGCCCAATGCATGCGATGAACGCCCCGCACGACCATCCCGGGCCGTTCTGGTCAGGCGTCTATTACGTCAAGGTTCCGCTGCCGGCCGACGACGACGACAAATTCTCAGGCGCGATCGAGTTCATCGACCCGCGCGGCTCGATCGGCACCACGGCCAATATCGCAACATCGTTCACCCGACCCAAATTCACCGTGCGTCCGGCCGCCGGAACCTGCCTGATGTGGCCGAGCTTCGTGAAGCATTGGGTGCACCCCAACCGGGCGAAGGAGGAGCGGGTGACCGTCGCCTTCAACAGCTGGTACATGAAACCGCCGGGCAAAGCGTAGGCGAAGGCTACCGCTTCTCCCGCGCCAGCCGCGACATCAGGATCGCGGCGCGCTTGGCCTGTTTGAAGATCGACGGGATATCGACCGTCTCGCCGGGCGCGTGGCTGCCGTCGCCCGCGGTTCCCAGTCCGGCCAGGCCGTCGACGTCGGCGGCGACGAAGCTGATGTCGCCGGCGCCCCGCCTGACCGGGTCGAGCTCGCCCATTTCCGCCAGGCCCATGTCGCGGTTGACCGCATTCAATCGGGCGAGCAGCGCGCGGTTGCCGTCGGTCGGCGCCATCGGCGGATAGCCGTCGGGCGCGAACACGATCTCGGCCTTCGCGCCATTGAGCGGCTGCGCGACGATCGCCGACATCCTGGCCTTGGCGCGGGCGATCTGCTCGGGGCTGATGGCGCGCAGGTCGCCGCGCGCGACCGCGGTGCCGGCGATGATGTTGGTCTTGCCGGTCGCCGCGACGCGGATCCTGCCGGAGTCAAGCTCGGCGGTCGCGCCGCCGCCGATCAGGCCGACGTTGAAGGTCAATTTATCCTCGGGCAATTCGCGGCGGAAGCTGTCGATGATCCGCGCCAGCTCATAGATCGCTCCGGAACCCGAGCCGGGCGTGAAAATGCCGCTCGAATGGCCGCTGCGGGCGGTCACCGTCAGCGTCCATTCGTCCGAGCTGCGCCGCGCGGTCGAGCCCATGTCTTGAACGCCCTCGAGCCCGTCCTGCTGGACCAGCCCTTCGTAGTCGAGGGCAACATCGGCCCATTTGCCGGCCGCGATCAGGTCGCGCCGCGAGATTTCGACCGGCCCCGCATCTTCCTCGTCACCGGTCAGGATGACGGTAATGTCGGCATTTTTGAGCGTCCCCGCGGCCTTCATCGCCCGCAAAGCCGCAACCATCACCGCCATCCCGCCCTTGTCGTCGCCCGAGCCGGGCCCCTCGCCGACATCGCCGCGCCGGACCCAGCGCTGGAACGGCGAGTCCATTTCGAACACCGTGTCGAGGTGCCCGATCAGCAGCATCCGCTGGCCGCAGCGGTTGCCCCTTGCCTGGGAAACGTGCCGCGCGACGATGTGCCCCGAGCGATTGGCCGCGCGCATGTCGAGCCAGTCGACCTTGAAGCCCAAGGGCTCGAGCTCGGCGCGGAGCATGCCGCCGACGGCCTTGACCCCGGCGAGATTCAAGGTGCCGCTGTTCTGGTTCACCCATTTCTCGAGCATGGCGACGGTGCGCGCCTGTTCGGCATCGACGGTACGGACCATCGCCTGCTCGGGCGCGCTGAGCCTGGCCGCGGCGGGGCTTGCGAAGGACAAAGCGAAGGCTGCGGCGAGGGCCGGAAGGAGACGTAGGTTCATGCCCGCGAGCCTAGCGGCCTCGCTCGCTGCCGTCATCATGCCGAATTCATTGTCCTACAGCTAACCTATGTGGTTATTATGGCGCGACTCGGAATCACCGGGCTGGGAGAGGATGAGTGGACGAGACGGGCAATGACGCCGACCGGCTGATCGAGGAATTGATCGAGCGCGAGGGCGGCTACGTAAACCACCCCAATGACAAGGGCGGGCCGACGCGGTTCGGGATTACGCAAAGCGTCGCCCGGGCCCACGGCTATTCCGGCGCGATGACGCTGTTGCCGCGCGACGAGGCGGCGGCGATCTACCGCCGGCTGTACTGGCTGCGCCCGCGCTTCGACGAGATCGCCAAGCGCGCGCCGCAAGTCGCGGCCGAGCTGTTCGACACCGGCGCCAACATGGGCCCGGCGGTCGCGACCACATTCCTGCAGCGGGCGCTGACCGCGCTCAACCGCAACGGCCAGGACTATCCCGACCTGGTGCCCGACGGCCGCGCCGGGCCGCGCACTTTGGCCGCGCTCGACGGCTTCCTCGAGGCGCGTGGGCGTAGCGGCGGCGAGACCGTGTTGCTGCGCGCGCTGGAGGCGCTGCAGGGCGAGCGCTACCTCCGGCTGGCCGAGCGCCGGCCGGCCAACGAAGCCTTCCTCTACGGCTGGCTTGCGAACCGGACCGGTTCCAGATGAGCCAAAGCCGCAAGCGCGCAAAAGTCACGAAGCTCGCGAAGCTCACGACCCCCCGATTTCGCTCGGTCGGCGTCGGCGCATGACCGGGCTTCCGCCTCCCGCAACCTTCGCCGAGGGCCAGCGGCTGGTCTACGGCCTGCTCGCCGCCGCCGGCGGAATATTCTGCGGCGTAGGCGCGGTCGCGATGGTCGCGCTGTTGATGTGGGGCGGCTGGTCGCGGCCAGAGGAGCATAGCATCGTCACCATTTTCGGCTGGTCGCTTGGCGGTTTCATCGTCGCCATGATCGCGGTCATCGTCGGCTTGCTCGCCGGCGGGCCGGTCGGCCGCTTCAAGATTGCCGCCAGCCGCGACGGCGCCTCGTTCGAAGCCGATTCCCCACCGGAGAAACTTGCATGATCCCGCGCGTCCTCAACCTCCAGGGGATGCTCGGCATCGCCGCGTCATTGCTGCTGCTCGGGCTGTTCCTGGTCAAGGCCGGCGACGCGCGCCACTGGCGCAAGCAATCCGGCCGCTACGAGCAACTTTATGTCGGCGAGCAAAGCGCGCGGGCGCAAACCGTCGCCAACTACCGCGCCGCCGCCGAAACCGCGCGGCAGGAAGATCTCGCCAACGCCGGCCGGGTCGCGTCGGCCCAGCGCAATATCTCTGAAAGGACAACCCATGACCTTGAAACCCGGCTGGCCGATGCTCGCGCTCATGCTCAGCGCCTGCAGCTCACCCAGCGAACGGCCGCAACCGCTCAGCGCGGTGGCCGAGCAGCGCCTGTGCCCGCCCCCAGCCCAGCCCCCGGCCCGGCTGGTGGTCCCGCCGAAAAAGACGGACTTTCTGTCGCCGACCAGCTCATAGCTACCGAACAAGCGATCCAGCGCGACGAGCTGATCAAGTGGGTGAAGGCGCAGACCGCCATCGAACGGTTTGACAAGGCCCGCTAGCCCGCGAGCTTGCAAGCCCGCCGTCCGCTACCCACCTTTGTCCGCGAAGGAGCGGGCATTTGGAAAGCTGGCACGGAACAACCATCCTCGGGGTGAAGAAAGGCGGCCGCACGGTGATCGCCGGCGACGGCCAGGTCAGCCTCGGCAACACGGTGATCAAGCCCAACGCCAAGAAGGTACGGCGGCTGGGTGCGGACGGCCCCAATGGTGAAGGGAGCGTGATTGGCGGGTTCGCCGGCGCGACCGCCGATGCCTTCACCCTGTTCGAGCGGCTGGAGAAGAAGCTCGAGCAATATAACGGCCAGTTGATGCGCGCCGCGGTCGAGCTCGCCAAGGATTGGCGGACCGACAAATATTTGCGCCAGCTGGAAGCGATGATGATCGTCGCCGACGCCGAGGTGATGCTGATCCTGACCGGTAATGGCGATGTGCTGGAACCCGAAGGTGGGATCGCGGCGATCGGCTCGGGCGGCAATTATGCGCTCGCCGCGGCCAAGGCGTTGGCCGATTATGAGGCAGATCCCGAAGTTCTCGCGCGCCGCGCGATGCAGATCGCGTCGGAAGTCTGCGTGTTCACCAACGACCGGCTGACGCTTGAAAGTGTTGGCGAAAGCGTCGGCGAATGAACGATGCACTGACCCCCAAGGCGATCGTCGCGGCGCTCGACGAGCATATCGTCGGTCAGGACGACGCTAAGAAAGCGGTCGCGGTGGCGCTGCGCAACCGCTGGCGGCGGCAGCGGCTGTCGCCCGAGCTGCGCGAGGAAGTGACGCCCAAGAACATATTGATGATCGGGCCGACCGGCTGCGGCAAGACCGAGATCAGCCGGCGGCTGGCCAAGCTCGCCGACGCGCCGTTCGTCAAGGTCGAGGCGACCAAGTTCACCGAGGTCGGCTACGTCGGCCGCGACGTCGAGCAGATCGCCCGCGACCTGGTCGAGGAGGCGGTGCGGCTGGAGCGCGAGCGGCGGCGCAACTCGGTTAAAGCGGCCGCCGAGGAAGCGGCGATGGACAAGCTGCTCGATGCGCTGACCGGCAAGGGCTCGAGCGAGGCGACGCGCGCCAGCTTCCGCCAGCGGTTCAAGGACGGCAGCCTGGCCACCGCCGAGGTCGAGATCGAGGTCGAGGATGAGCCGGGCATGCCGTTCGAAATCCCCGGCATGGGCGCCCAGCTGCTCGACCTGAAGTCGATGATGGGCAAGGCGATGGGCCAGGCTCCCAAGAAGCGGCGCAAATTGAAGGTGCCGGACGCGTTCGCGCGGCTAACCGAGGACGAGGCCGACAAACGCATCGACCCGGACGACATCAACCGCATTGCGCTGGCCGACGCCGAGGCCAATGGCATCGTTTTTCTCGACGAGATCGACAAGATCGCGGTCAGCGACGTGCGCGGCGGCTCGGTGTCGCGCGAGGGCGTGCAGCGCGACCTGTTGCCGCTGATCGAGGGCACCACTGTCGCCACCAAATACGGGCCGTTGAAGACCGACCACATGCTGTTCATCGCGTCGGGCGCGTTCCACCAGGCCAAGCCCGCCGATTTGCTGCCCGAGCTCCAGGGCCGGCTGCCGATCCGGGTCGAGTTAAAGGCGCTGACTCAGCAGGATTTCGTCCGCATCCTGTCGGCGACCCGGGCCAGCCTGACCGAGCAATATCAGGCGCTGCTGGCGACCGAGAATGTGACCATCCTCTTCACCGACGACGGCATCGAGGCATTGGCGCGGATCGCCGCCGAAGTGAACGAGGCGGTCGAGAACATCGGCGCCCGGCGGCTGCAGACGGTGATGGAGAAACTGCTCGAGGACATCAGCTTCACCGCCGAGGACCGCGGCGGCGAGACGCTGACCGTCGACGCCGCCTTCGTCGACCAGCAGCTGGCGAGCATCGCCCGCAACGCCGATCTGTCGAGGTACGTGCTGTAGTTAATCCTCCCCGGAAC
>JBKJYX010000239.1:0-8884 GCA_046715575.1 Sphingomicrobium sp.
GGCACAGGATCGGGCCCGTCAATTTGTTGGTCCGCGCCTGGACCGCGAGATATTCGACGATCCGGTCCTTGACGTTCTCGAGCCCGTTATGGTCCTCGTCGAGCACCGCCTGGGCCTCGGCGATGTCCTTCTTAACGCGCGACTTCTTGCCCCACGGCAGACCAAGCAGCACGTCGAGATAGTTGCGGGCGACGGTCGCCTCGGCGGACATCGGCGCCATCGCCTTCAATTTCTTCAATTCCGAGGTGGCGCGGACCCGGGCTTCCTTGGACAGACGGGTCTTGCGAATCTTGGTGGCCAGCTCGGCGAGCTCGTCCCCGCCCTCCTCGCTCTCATTGCCAAGCTCGCGCTGGATCGCCTTCAACTGCTCGTTGAGATAATATTCGCGCTGGGTCTTCTCCATCTGCCGCTTGACCCGGCTGCGGATCTTTTTCTCGACCTGGAGCACGCCCAGTTCGCCCTCCATGAAGGCGAACACCATCTCCATGCGGCGCACCGGGTTCAATTCGCGCAGCAGCGCCTGCTTGTCGGCAACCTTGATCGACAGGTTGGACGCGACCGCGTCGGCGAGCACCGACGGATCCTCGATCTCGCTCAATTGGATGCCGGTTTCGGGCGGCAGGCGCTTGTTGAGCTTGGCGTAATTCTCGAACTGGTCGATGACCGAACGCATCAACGCCTGCGATTCGGGGCCCTCGGAGGACTGCTCCTCGACGTCCTCGACCTCGGCCGCCATGTAGCCGTCGCGCGGCACCAGATCGACCAGTTTCGCGCGGCGCAGGCCCTCGACCAACACCCGCACGGTGCCGTCGGGCAGCTTTAGCAGCTGCATCGCAGTGGCCACGACGCCGAGGTCGTAGAGCGCGTCGCGGTCGGGATCGTCCTCGCCCGGATCGAGCTGGGCGACCAGGAACAATTCCTTGTCGGTCGCCATCGCGGCTTCGAGCGCGGCGACGGATTTTTCGCGGCCGACGAACAGGGGCACGATCCGCTGCGGGAATACGACGATGTCGCGGAGCGGAAGAATGGGGAACAAGCGTGTCATGCCGGCCTATATGGGCGGCGCTCCGGCGCGGCGCAACAAAGCCCGCGGAACTATCCCCAGAGATTGCTCGCTTTTGGCACAATCGTGGCGCAGCCATCCGCGAGAAGTCGAATAAATCACTGATTCTGCTACCGTTCAGGTTTCCATGCTAAGCCTTCGGCCATGAATCAGAGACCCTTCAAATCATTTCGCCTGTTGCTTGCGGTTGCCGCGCTCGGCCTTTCGGGACCGGCGCTCGCGCAGCGCGAACAGCCGATCGAGCCGATCGACCTGCCACCCAGCGTCGAGCAGGGCGTCGACATGATCTACATCGACCCCGAGATCGCGCCGCGTCTCAATGATGCGAATGTCGCGATGCACCAGATTTCGTTCGAGGAATGGGCCGGCGCGCCGCTCGACCTGTTCCTTCCGGTCAACCCGATTTACACCGACCTGCGCCGCGGGCTGGTGCGCTACAAACAGCGCTGGGGCGACCTTCCCCAGCTCCAGATCCCCGCGGGCCCGGCGCTGAAGCCCGGATCCCAAGACGACCGGGTCGGAATGCTCCGCGAGCGGCTTGGCCTGCCGCTGGGCGCCGGTTTCGACCCGGGCCTGGCCAATGTGGTCAAGGAATATCAGCAGGCGCATGGCCTGAAGGCCGACGGCATCGCCGGCGGCGGGACGATCGCTTCCCTGAACCTCGGCGCCAACCATTATGAGCGGGTGATCATCGTCAATCTTGAGCGCGCCCGGCGCTTGCCGCTGGCGACCGAGACGCATCGCTACATCCTGGTCGATGTCGGCGCCGCGCGGATGTACATGTATGAGAACGGGCGTGCCGTCGACAGCATGAAGGTGATCGTCGGCAAGGAAGAGACGGCGACGCCGATGATGGCCGCGCAGCTGCGCTATTTGAGCGTCAACCCGTACTGGAACGTGCCGCCCGAGATGGTGACAAGCCTGATCGCGCCCAATGTCCTGAAGCAGGGGCTGACCTATCTCAAAGACCGCAGATACGAAGTCCTCGCCGACTGGAGCGACGAAGCGCAAGCCATCGACCCGGCAACGATCGACTGGCAGGCCGCCGCCGATGGGCGCAAGATCATTCGGGTGCGCCAGCTGCCGGGCGGTGGCAATTCGATGGGCCAGGTCAAGTACATGATGCCCAACGACTTCGGCATCTATCTGCACGACACGCCGAACAAGGCGGTGTTCGCCGACGAAAACCGGTGGATCAGCAACGGCTGCATCCGCCTCGAGGATGCCCATCGGCTGGCCGCATGGCTGATGGGTGGGCTGCCCCAGGCGCCCGACCCCGACCGCCCCCAGCGCGTCGACCTGCCCGACCCGGTGCCGGTCTACGTAACCTATTTGACCGTGGCCGCGAGCCCGCAGGGGACGGTGTTCCGCGCTGACCCGTACCGGCGCGACCCGGCGATCATCGCCCGCTATTTCGGCGAGCGCGAACAGGTCGCGGCGCGCTAACCCTCGAGGTTCAGCACCAACAGCAGCGCCGGAAGCAAGTTATGCGCGCCATGGGCGGCGGCCGCCATGCCGATGGCGACGGTGGTCGAGCGGCTCCGCCAGGTCAGGAACAACGTCGAGAAGACCAGGAACGGCCACCAGATGACCAGACCCCAGGCGGGCGCGGCAGACGAATGGGCAATCCCCCACCCCACTGCGCTAACCAGCACCGCGGCCGTCGGGCTCAGGAACAGCCTAAGCAACATGAGCGCCGCGGCCATAATCAACGTCTCGACCAACGGCGCGGCGACGACGATCAACCAGAACAGATTCCAGTTCGCCGATGGGAAAAACGGGAATGCGCTTTTGGGCACGAAGGCGGAGACCATTGCGCCCAACGCCAGGGTCGGGACGAACGCAACCGCCCACGCGACCGCAAGCGCGAGCAGCGGCCGGCGCGGCTCGAGCAGCGCTTTGGGGAAATACGATATGGGCGGCCGCCAAACGGCAAGCCGCCGCCCGACCTCATGCATCGGCGGTTAGCACCTTGTGGTCGAGCGCCCGGAAAACGTAAGGCTCAGGCGGCGTCGCCGGCCTTGCCCTTCTTGGCATAGACCCGGACCGGCTCCTTACGGCCCTCGACAACTTCATGGTCGATATGGACCTCGTCGACCCCGTCCATCGACGGCAGGTCAAACATGGTGTCGAGCAATATGCCTTCGAGGATCGACCGAAGGCCGCGCGCGCCGGTCTTGCGGTCGATCGCCTTGCGCGCAACGGAATGCAGCGCATCGTCGGAAAAAGCGAGCTCGACGTCCTCCATGTCGAACAGCTTTTGATACTGTTTGACGAGGGCGTTCTTGGGCTCGATCAAGATCTTGACCAGGGCGGTCTCGTCGAGATCCATCAGCGTCGCGATCACCGGCAGGCGGCCAATGAATTCGGGGATCAGCCCGAACTTGAGCAGATCCTCGGGCTCGCAATGCTGGAGCACCTCGCCCGTCTTGCGCTCGTCGGGCGCGGCGACATGGGCGCCAAAGCCAATCGACTTGCCCTGCAGGCGGTCAGCGATGATCTTTTCCAGGCCCGCGAACGCGCCGCCGCAAATGAACAAGATGTTGGTTGTGTCGACCTGCAGGAATTCCTGCTGCGGGTGCTTGCGGCCGCCCTGCGGCGGGACCGAAGCGGTGGTGCCCTCCATCAGCTTGAGGAGCGCCTGCTGGACGCCCTCGCCCGACACGTCGCGGGTGATCGAGGGATTGTCTGACTTGCGGCTGATCTTGTCGATTTCGTCGATGTAGACGATGCCGCGCTGGGCCTTCTCGACATTATAGTCGGAAGCCTGGAGCAATTTGAGGATGATGTTCTCGACGTCCTCGCCGACGTAGCCGGCTTCGGTCAGCGTGGTCGCGTCGGCCATGGTGAAGGGCACGTCGAGGATCCGCGCCAGGGTCTGGGCGAGCAGCGTCTTGCCGCAGCCGGTCGGGCCGATCAGCAGGATGTTGGACTTGGCGAGCTCGACGTCGGTGCCGGTCTTGGCACCGTGGTTCAAGCGCTTGTAATGGTTGTGGACCGCCACCGAGAGCACCCGCTTGGCGCGGTTCTGGCCGATCACATAATCATCGAGCACCTTGCAGATCTCGGCCGGAGTCGGGACCCCGTCCCGGGTCTTGACCAGGGCGGACTTGGACTCCTCGCGGATGATGTCGTTGCACAGCTCGACGCATTCGTCGCAGATGAACACGGTCGGCCCGGCGATGAGCTTCCTCACCTCATGCTGCGACTTGCCGCAGAACGAGCAGTAGAGAGTGCTCTTGCTGTCGCCGCCTGAAAGCTTGGTCATTCCAGTCCTATCGTCCGGCCGTGGACGCCCGTTGATCGGGCGCCATGCTAGCCCGCTTTATTGCACAATCAAACTCTCGGGAGTCTTAACATCGCCCCCCACAACGCACACTGGCCCGATTGCTCCTTATGTTTCAGGAATATGGATGGAGTGTGGCGCGGCGGCAAGGGGCCCGGTTCGGGACTAGCCGCTAACCTTGCTCACCGCCTCCAGCGCCTCGTCCATCGCACGCTGAAATTCGGACCGGGCATAGATATCGTTGTGGCCGGCGCCGGCGATCGTCTGGTCGAACACCAGTTTGCCGACGGACGCTCGCAAGCCGTCGGTGCGGCGCCGGGGGACGATCTCGTCGCGCTCGGCGGCGATGATCGCGACTGGCACCTTGCTCCTCTTGAGCGCCGCCGCCGCATCCATATCGTTTCGGAACAAGATCGCCACTGGCAGGAAAGGGTACAGGTCACTGGCCACAGCTTTCAGCGAATCGAACGGCGTGACCATGATCAGCCCGTCGACCGGACGATCGCCCGCCAGGCCCGCCGCCACCCCGCTGCCGATGCTGAAACCGACGGCGAGCGTTCGATCCGGATGAATTCGGGAAACCGCGAAATCGTAAACCAGAGGCGCGTCTTCGAGCAGCGCCTCGGCCGACGGGGAGCCGGTCGAGGGCCGATAGCCGCGATAGTGGAAGGCGACGATGTCCGCCGACGGATAGACATTGTGCAGGTACGACGCGGCATCCTCTGCATTCCACGCATTGCCGCCAAAGCCGATGATCAACGTCTGCTGGCCCGACCCGCCCGCAACCGGCGCAATGTGCACGCCATGCAGCTCGTCCCCGCCCGGCGCCGGGATGCTGACGCGGGTCGCGCCCGGCGGCAGCGGACCCGGGGCGGCGACGGCGTGCGTCGGGAACATGATCTGGTTTTGGAATTCGAACATCAGGAACAGAACCGCAGCGATAAAAACAAGGGCTGCAACAAGGGACTTGAGCAGCTGGTGCCTAGCCAGCGAAGGCGGCGTTGATCGCCGGCGTCACCCGGTCGACGGTATAGGGCTTTTCGATCAGCGGCACCGAAGCGAATTCGGCCGGCGGCGGATCGACGTGGCCACCGCTGGCGATGACGAACGGCACGCCCTGCTCGCGCAGGCGGGCGGCGACCGGCCACACATTCTGGCCCTTCAGATTGACGTCGAGGATGGCGAGGTCGAAGCCACCTTTCTCAACTTCGGCGAGCGCGCCGGCGACGCTGTCGCAACTGGCCGAAATCGAGTGGCCCAAGGATTCGAGGAAATCCTCGAGCATCATCGCGATCAGCGGCTCGTCTTCGACGATCAGGATGCTGCGCGGCGTCGACATTGAGCTTCCGATAATCAACCGGCCCGCAAGCGCAACGTTTATTTGGCCGCGATCGCCCGCCGCGTCGCCTCGGCAAGTTCCTGAACCGAAAAGGGTTTGGGGAGAAAGGCGACATTGTCGATGTCGATCGAATTGCGCAATTGCTCCTCGGCATAGCCCGAGATGAACAAGATCTTGAGATCGGGCCGGGTCTTGCGAGCTTCGCGGACCATGGTCGGGCCGTCCATCATCGGCATCACCACGTCGCTGATCAGGAGCACGATCTCCTCGCCGCGGGCGAGCACCTCCAGCGCGTCCTCGCCATTGTCGGCCGTGATCACGGTGTAGCCGTGGCGGGTCAGCGCGCGTTCGGCGACGCTGCGGACCATGGGTTCGTCCTCGACCAGCAGCACGGTGCCGGTCCCCCACAATTCATGCTCCTTGGGCTTGGCCACCTTGCGCGGCTTGGCGGCGGTCGCCTCTTCGCGGTGCACCGGCAAATAGATCACGAAGCGGGTGCCCTCGCCGACCTTCGAATCGGCGAAGATGAAGCCCCCCGACTGCTTGACGATGCCGTAGACCGTGGAAAGGCCGAGCCCAGTGCCCTTGCCGATCTCCTTGGTCGTGAAGAACGGCTCGAACACCTTGCCGAGCACGCTGGCCGCGATTCCGGAGCCGGTATCGGTCACCGACATCGCGCTGTAATCCGCGATCGGGAGGATTTCCGAGCCCAGTTCGGCGACCTGGTCGGCGCCGACCGCATAGGTCTGGATGGTCAGCGTGCCGCCGCCTTCCGAAGCCATGGCGTCACGGGCGTTGACCGCAAGGTTGACGATCACCTGCTCGAGCTGACCAGGATCCGCCCGCACCGGTCCCAGGTCACGGCCGTGCTTGACGACCAGCTTCACCGTTTCGCCGAGCAGCCGCTTCAGGAGATGCGACACCTCGGACACCACGTCGGGCAAAGCCAACACCTGCGGCCGCAAGGTCTGCTGCCGCGAGAAAGCGAGCAGCTGGCGGGTCAGACCCGCGGCGCGGTTCGAATTCGACTTGATCTGCTGGATGTCATCATAGTCGCTGTCGCCCGGCGTATGGCGCATTAGCATCAGGTCGCAATGGCCGATGATCGCGGTCAGGATGTTGTTGAAATCGTGCGCGACTCCGCCGGCGAGCTGGCCGACGACCTGCATCTTGGTCGCCTGCGCGATCTGCCGTTTGAGCTTGGCCTCCTCGCTATTGTCCTTGAGCAACAGCAGCACCGCGGCGTCGCCCAGCCCGCGAACGCCGGCGACGGTCAGGGCCACCGGCTCGGTGTTCTGGCGGGCGAGCCGGATCGCGAGGTCGCCGGACATTGCCGGCCCCCTGGCATTACGGCGGACGGCATTGGCGACCGGCGCCTTGTCTTCCTTGACCACCAGGTCGCCGGGGTAGCTCGGCATTGCCGATCCCTTGATGCCGGCGGCCACCCGGAACGCGCGGTTCATGGTCAGGAAGCGGCCGTCGCGGTCGACCAGCGCCAGGCCGATCGGCAGGATTTCGAGCAGCGCCTGGAGATCGGCGCTGTCGAGCGAGCCCTTCTTTTGGGCGTCGACCAGCAAGAAGGTGGCGGCGCCCTGTTCCTCGCGCGGATCGACCGGGATGTGGACCGCCTGCATCGGCCGGGCCGATTCGCCGTCGTTGACCAGCCGCGCCAGCCCCTCCGTGGAGAATTCGACGAGATCGGCAAAGCGCAGCTTCTTTGACTCCTGGTCGAGCGGCACCGCGCGAGTAGCGAATGAGCGGTTGACGGCGAGCAGCATTCCATCAGCATCGACCAGCGCCGCGAGCAACCCGGCCTCGCCGAGCCGCTCGCCGACCGGCCCGGCCAGACGCTTGGCAGCCGCCAGGGTTGGGTCCGGTGCTCCGAGCTGGGGGAACCGCCACAGCAGGAGATCGCCGCTGGAACCGACCCGTTCGACCTCGACCGCGGTCGGCCCGGACGCGGTCGCAATGCCGGCTGCACAGCCGCCTCCGTCGCGCCACGCCATGGTCTTGACCAGCTGCAGCGATTGCGAGGAATCCTCGTCATTGCCCAAAGAGAGCGGCGGGCGGGCGCCGCCGAACCGATCGCGATAGGCACTGTTGGCAAGCAGCAATTTGCCGGCGCCATCGGTGAGCGCGGCCGGCTCGCCGGTAAGGCCAAGCGCCGAGCCGATGATCGAATAATCGGGCGCCAGGCTGAGACCCTCGACGGCAGGGGGTTTCGCCCTTTTGTCCCAAAGCGTCGCCGCCGGGGCCGCGACAAGGCCAGCGACAACGAACAATCCCGCCGCCAGCGGCAAGCCGAGCAGCCACATCAGGAGCGCTCCGGTGAGGGCCGCCCCGCCGACCAGCGCCGGCATCAGCCAGCGCGAGACGCCATCAAGCGGCGTTGGGTCGGCCTGGGGCAGTTCCTGGTGGAGCATCTACCAGATACGTACACGTTCCGCCGGCGCGAGATAGAGCTTCTGGCCGGGCTGGACGCCAAACGCCGGGTACCAGGGGTCGAAATTGCGCACGATCCAGCTCCGCTGCGCCGATGGCGCATGCGGATCGGTGAGCAACCGGGCGCGTAAATTGGCCTCGCGGTAGTTGCGCCGCCAGACCTGCGCCCAGCCCAGGTAAAAGCGCTGGTCGCCGGTCATGCCGTCGATCACCGGCGCTTCCTTGCCGCCCAAACTTGCCCGGTAGGCGTCGTAGGCGATCTGCACGCCGGCGAAGTCGCCGATATTCTCGCCAAGGGTGAACTCGCCCTTCACATGAGCGCCCGGGAAGATTTCATAAGCGTCATATTGCTTCACAAGAACATCAGATAACCGCTTGAAATTGGCGACATCCTGTGGGGTCCACCAATCAACAAGATTGCCCTTAGCGTCGTATTTCGAGCCCTGGTCATCGAAATGGTGGCTGATTTCGTGGCCGATCACCGCGCCGATCCCGCCGTAGTTGAGCGCTGGGTCCGCGTTCGGATCGAAGAACGGCGGCTGGAGGATCGCGGCCGGGAAGGTGATTGCGACCAGGCTGAAGTTCGCCTGGGCGTTGACCGTCATCGGGTCGAGCCCCCACTCCCAGCGATAGACCGGCTTGCCGAGCTTCTCGATGTTGAATTGGTGCGCCCATTGATTGGCGCGCAGCGCGTTGCCGAAAAGGTCGGCACGGGCGACTGTCATGCTGGCGTAATTATGCCACTGGTCGGGAT
>JBKJYX010000240.1:0-8690 GCA_046715575.1 Sphingomicrobium sp.
GGACCAACCGGGCCGCGGTCTCGGTCGCAATCGCCTCGTCGGCATGTTCGAGGATGATACCGAACTCGTAGCCGCCCAGCAGCGCCACGCAGTCGCCGCTACGGACCCCGCTAACCAGCATTTCCGACACCCGGATCAGCGCTTCGTCGCCCGCCTGGTGCCCGTGCTGGTCGTTGATGCCTTTCAAACCGTCGATATCCACGAACAGCATCGCCCCATGGTCGCCGTAGCGCTGCACGCGAACGATCAGCGCTTCCAATTGGCGCATGAAGCCGCGGCGGTTGGGCAGTCCGATCAGCGGGTCGAGGTGGGCCAGCTGGTCGAGCTGCTGGACCTTCGACTCAAGCCGCGCGATCTCGTTCCGCAGTCTCGCGATTTCGGCCGCCAGTTCCTCGGGACTGGAAATATCTGCGAGTTGATCAGCCATGACCGGTGGTAATTCGAATCCCCCGCCCGAACCATAGCTTGAATCGCCGGATCCGGAAATCCGTGGCGCATTGGCACGATTGCGCCCTTGTGATCATGTTCCTAAACGGCCGTGATGGGTTTTTCGTGACATTGGGAAAAATGATGAGCGAGCCGCCGGTCGGGATCATCATGGGCAGCAACTCCGACTGGGAGACGATGCGCCACGCGGCCGAGACGCTCGACAAGCTCGGCGTCGCCCACGAAGTGAAGATCGTGTCGGCCCACCGCACGCCCAAGCGCCTGAATGATTATGCGGCCGGCGCCAAGGCACGCGGGCTCAAGCTGATCATCGCCGGCGCCGGCGGGGCCGCCCATCTGCCCGGCATGACCGCGTCGATGACGCCGCTGCCCGTGCTCGGCGTGCCGATCGAAACCGCCGCGCTCAAAGGGATCGATAGCCTGCTGTCGATCGTGCAGATGCCCGCCGGCGTGCCGGTCGGGACGCTGGCGATCGGCAAGGCCGGCGCGATCAATGCCGCGCTGCTCGCCGCCGCGATCCTGGCGGGATCCGACGAAGCGCTGGCCGCTCGCCTCGAGGCCTTTCGCGAGACCCAGACCGCGTCGGTTTCACTCACTCCTGTATGATCATCGCGCCGGGCTCCACCATCGGCATCATCGGCGGCGGCCAGCTTGGCCGGATGCTGGCCGTGGCGGCCGCCCAGCTCGGCTATCGCTGCCACATCTTCGCGCCCGACGAAGCGCCGTGCGCCGCGGCGGTCGCCGCCGCGCACACCAAAGCGGCGTTCGATGACGGCGAAGCGCTGAGCAGATTCGCCGCCGCCGTCGATGTCGTCACCTACGAGTTCGAGAATCTGCCGGTGGCGCCGCTGGCTGCACTGGGCGCCAAGATGCGTCCGGGGCCCCGCTCGCTCGCCAGCGCGCAGGATCGGGCGGTGGAAAAGGATTTCATTGCCAGCGTCGGCGGGCGGGTGGCGCCATGGCGGACGGTCGATGGCCCGGACGACGTCGAGGCGGCAATCGCGGCGCTGGGGCTGCCGATCGTGCTCAAGAGCCGGCGGTTCGGCTACGACGGCAAGGGCCAGGCCTGGGTTCGCGATGCGGCCGAAGCGCGCGGGGCATGGGACGCGATCGGCGCGCCCGCCGGCATCGCCGAGGCCGCGGTCGATTATCTTGCCGAATTCTCGGTGCTGCTGGCGCGAACGTCGGACGGCGATAGCGTGGTGTGGGACAGCCCCCGCAATACCCACGAGGGCGGCATCCTGCGCCGGTCCGAGCTGCCCGCGGGCGATCCGATCGATCGACAGGTCGAGCAAGCCAATGCGATCGCCCGCCGGATAGCCGACGCACTGGAGCACGTTGGCGTGCTGACCGTTGAGTTCTTCGCCTGTGCCGACGGGCCTTTGGTCAACGAGATCGCGCCGCGTGTCCACAATAGCGGCCACTGGACGATCGAGGGCGCCCAGACCTCACAATTCGAGCAGCACATCCGCGCGGTTTGCGGGCTTCCGCTCGGATCGACCAAGCGCACGGCGCCGCGGATCACGATGACCAATCTGATCGGCAATGAAGCCGAGGACTGGGCGGCGCCGATCGCCGAGCCGGGCGCCCACCTCCACCTTTACGGCAAGGGCGAGCCGCGCCCTGGCCGCAAGATGGGACACATCACGCGGCTGGGCGACTAGGTCTTATTTAGGCTCGACGACCTCGATCGGCAGCCCGAGCTTGGCCAGCTGCGGCCGGATTTTCGCCGCATCGCCGACAACCACCCAGACGAAGCCCTTGGGATCGATGGCTTGCCGCGCGGCCGCGTCGAGCGACGCCACGGTCTGCGCGCGATAGCGAGCCGGCAGGCCCTCATAGTAATTGTCGGGGCGTCCGAGCAGGTCATTGCGCATCATCGCCTGGAGCAGCGACGCCGAAGTTTCGAACTCACCGGGCAGCGCGTTGACCAAATTGTTGACGTTGCCTTCGAGCTCGTCCTGGGTAACTCCTTTGGTGGACAGGAATTCGCCGATGTCGGCATTGAGCGCCGCCAGCGAGTCGCCGGTGCGGTCGGCCTGCACCGGGGCCGAGACCGTGTAGGCCGCGGCGTTGGCCATGACATTGGCGTTGCCGCTGACGCCGTACGACCAACCCTTGGTCTCGCGCAGGTCCATGTTGAGCCGGGACAGGAAGTCGCTGCCGAGCACCTGATTGGCGGTGAACAGTGGGACGAGGTCGCCGCGTGGGTCGACTGGCAGGATCTGGCCGCCGCTGATCGTCGACTGGGGGGCGCCAGGACGGTCAATCAGCAGGATTTTCGATGCCGCCGGCCGCGGCGTCGGTGCCGGAAAGGCCTTGACGCCCTTGGCAACCGCGGGTGCCGCCCAATTGCCGAACCGGCTGTCCAGCGCCGCCTTCACTTCGGCCAACGGACGATCGGAGACGATGAAGATCTTGAGATTGTCCGGCCGCAGCCAGCGCTGTTGAAAGGCGACCAAATCGTCGCGGGTCATGGTCGTCAACGCCTGCATGTCACCACCAGGCGCAGCGCCGTACGGGTGGGACGCACCGTAGATCGAGGCCGGCAGCACGCGGCTGCCAACCCTTTGCGGATCCTTCAGCATCTGCGCCAGGCCGGTCAGCGCCTGGGCGCGAACGCGGTCCAGGTCGGATGGGTTAAAGGTCGGGCGTTGGGCGACCTCGGCCAACAGGTCGAGTGACTGGGACAAGTTCGGCGACAACGCCGACAGCGTCACCGCCGAGCGATCGGCCGAGGCGCCGCTCGAGATTTCCGCCCCCAGCCGCTCTTCGGCTTCGGCCAGCTGCTGCGACGTGTATTTGGCCGTGCCTTCGTCGAGCATGCCGGAAGTCACGCCGGCAATGCCCCTTTTGTCGGCCGAGTCGGCGGCCGATCCGGCGTCGAACGAGAGCGCGAGCTGGGTCAGCGGCACGGTCGTGCGCTGCGCGTAAACGACCGGAATGCCGTTCGCGAGCGTGGTGTGGCTGATCGCCGGCCATTTGAGCGCCGAGAGCTGACCCAGCGGCGGCGGCGTGCGAACCGGCTTGGTTGCAACCACAGCCGCCTTCGGTTTGGGCGCCGCGGCGGCGACGGTTTTGGCGTCCGTATAGGCATCGCGCTGGCCGGGCGAGAGGGTGATCGTCAGCGGCGGCCGGCGCAGCCACTTCTGCATCGCCGTGCGGATCGCGGTTGGCGTGATCGACGCATACGATGCCAGATTGGTCTTGTAGAAATTGCTGTCGCCGGCAAACGTCTGTCCTTCGGCCAGCGAGTTTGCCTTGCCGCCGAAGTCGCCGACCTGTTCGAGGCCACGGATTCGCCCCGACACTTCGCTCATCACCGCGCGCTCGACTTCGTCGGCGCTGGGCCCCTTGGCGACATAGTCGGCCATGATCTCATCGAGGCGGCGCGAAACCAGCGCCGGGTCGGTCCCCGGCTTGACCACCGCGGTCACCGAAAAAATGCCGGCGCGCTGCAGCGGGATCATGCTGGCGCTGACCGCGACCGCGATCTTCTCATCACGCACCATGGTCTGGTCGAGCCGCGAGCTGGACAGGCCGCCAAGGATCGATCCGCCGACATCGAGCGCCGCCAGCTGGCGGTCGAGCAGGCCCGGCACCGCCCAGAAGCGCTGGATGATCGTGGTCGCGACCTGGTCTTTGAGCGTGATCTGCTTGGCCGCGGCAAGGGTCGGAACGGTGGCCGCGGCGGGGCGATTGACCGTTCCGCGCGGGATCGCACCGAAATACTTCTCGACCAGCGGACGGGCCTGGGCGGCGGTGACGTCGCCGGCGATGACCAGCACGGCGTTGTTGGGGCCATATTTGTCGCGGAACCACTGCTTCACATCGTCGACGCTCGCGGCGTCGAGGTCGGCCATCGAGCCGATCGTGGTGTGGTGGTACGGATGACCTGCCGGGAACAGATTTTCGAACAAGGCATATTGCGCGAGCCCGCCGGGCTGGCTGTCACCCTGCCTTTTTTCGTTCTGAACAACGGCGCGCTGGTTATCGAGCACGTCGAGAGTCACCGCGCCGAGCAAATGACCCATGCGATCCGATTCCATGAACAAGGCGCGCTCGAGCGCTCCCGTCGGCACGGTCTCGAAATAATTGGTGCGGTCGTAGGACGTGGTCCCATTGGTATCGGTCGCTCCGAGCTGCTGCAGATATTTGAAATAGTCGCCGGGGAGATTCTCCGAGCCGTTGAACATCAGATGCTCGAACAGATGCGCGAAGCCGGTCTTTCGCGCGGGCTCGTCCTTGGACCCGACGTTGTACCAGATGCTGACCGCGACGACCGGCGCCTTATGATCTTCGTGGACCAGCACGGTCAGGCCGTTGGCCAGCTTAAAGACGCTGTGCGGGATCGACACCTGCTTGACCAGCGACGGGATCGGAACCGATGCCGGAGGCGCGGCGGCGATCGACGGCGTGGCCAGGGCGGTGGCCGCGAGAAAAAAGGCAATACGGTTGCGCATGATGAATGAATGTCCAAAAAAAATTCTGCTGGATGAACTACTTAAATCCGAATTGTGCCGAGGCAACAACCGACTGAAATCATCCGCCCATTTTTTCTACGAACGGCGGAATGTCAGCCGCCTGAACGGCGATTGGGCGTTCACGGGTTGGGGATCGTCCCGTTGAGAATATCGCCCAGCCCGAACCTCTTTTTCTTCCTGGCCGGCCGCGCGGGCTGTCCAGGTTGGGCGGAGCCGCCGCCGAAACCGCCCATGCCGTGCATCAGCGTTGCCGTCGTCTTGAAGCGCACCTTGGCGGTCCACTTGGGCGCTTTGGGCTTTTCCGCGAAGTTCACTTCCGGCCCGTAACCGATCATCGTGATCGCACCGGCCGGCGAGGCGGCGGCGACTTCGGCCGGAAGCACGCATTCGCTGGTCGTCGGCGGCAGCACCGCGCCAAGCCCGACCAGCCGGCGCACTGCCGACGGCGCCAGATATTCCATGTTGGGAAAGCCCGCGGCGTTCTTGCCCGAGCTCCACATGACAATGTCGCCATTGCCCGAGGCACCGAACATCGCCAGCGCGTAACCGGTCGCGGCCGGCGCGGGGCGCCAGACCAGCCGGCTCGCTCCGGACGGCAGCGAACCCGCTGCGGCGAGATCGAGCGACGGCATGAAGTCCTGCCCGGCGGCCAGCGTAAAGCTGATCGGCGGCGAATAATTGCCCTCGACCTTGTGCGCACCGGTGAGCGAGCCGGTCGCCGGCACCGGGCGGGAGTCTCTCTCGTTCGGCCACTCGCCATAGCCCGGCGCGCTGCGTGGTCCCGGTCGCGTCACCGAGCGCGCGGTACCGGACATCGCCGCCATGCCGGGCGGCACCTGCCCCGCCGCGAGCTTGGAGAAGTCGATCACCGTCGGCTGGTTTGGCCCGACATGCTCGCCGCAGCCCCAATAGATCAGCATTCGTCCCTTGGGCCGCTGATACCCCTGCGGCAGGCCGCTAGTCGGCCGGGCCGGGGGCGGCGCGGCAGGAGCAATCAATGGCAGGCTCGGGCCCATGGCGAGGCCCACCGGCACCATATGCTCGGCGTTGGGAGCCGCGGCTTTCTGTTTCGAGGCGAGCCGGAGCTCGAGCGTGTGCGCAACCGACGAGCGTCCCGACATCATGCCCATGATCTGGTCCATGCTCGGCCGCGCGCCCGGGGTCATGCCCGCGCCCATTCCCGCCCCAAGGCCGGTCTGCGTCGCCGCATCCATCCAATAGGTCGCGATAGGCGGCGGCGTCGGTGCCGCCGCTCCAAGAGCCGCCGCGCCCAGCACAGCAGTGGTGCTTGTTGCGGCTAACCTGCCGAGTTTCTTCATCGATGCCCCCTGTCGAACCAATGTGCCAGTTTACAAGAAGCACCCAACGGCGTCGACACGGTGAATTATGTGACGGTCCACTTCTTTGCGAACGGGGTCAGCCCGACGGAGCGATTGAGCGGCCGAACCTTGGCTGCACGGCGGCGAGGGCCTAAACCGGCACCTCGAGGTTGAGAAGGAGAGTTTCGGTTACTGTCACCGTAATACACCGTAATACACCGTAATACCCGTAATACGCACCGTAATACGACCGTAATACGAGGAAGCACTTCGGAATCCTTTGCTCACCCACTTGGAGCAGAACTTTCTGAAAAATGGAATGCAGCCGGAGGTGGTTCCCAATGTCGTTAAGACCGTATTGGATACTAAGCATCCTGATTTTGAATGCATGCAATAAGCCTGAATCTTATGATGAGTTTTTCGCGGCTAACTACGACGATTGGGTTGCAAATGCTCGACAACTTCCCACGGCAAGAGTGTATGAGTTGTACAAAAAGCAACTGAAGATGCCACCTCCCACCGATCCCAGTTTGGCAACTGTATTAGGTGAGCGAGGAAAAGAGTCTGTAGACATGATGATTGCAGACTTGAATACGGGTGGGAAAACTATTTTACGCGGATATTATCCACTGATTGCTGAGACTGCGCGGCGTTCAAGGTTTAATTCTTGCCGACAAGACGGGTATTATAAGAAAATCAACAACGCACTTGAAAAAGGGTTCGGCATTCCTTTTCCAAATGACGATTTCTATCATGGAGGGAAGAATACTGCGTTTGATAGGCTTTGTAGTAATCTTTGATTCGGGGTGACAGTGGATTAATTGCGCCGCCCGGATTCTAGGTAACCTTACCGCCGACCCGACCACCGCCAAGACCTACGGCTACTCGAGCGAGAACATGCTGACCTCGGCCTCGGGCGGCGTGACGCTCGCCTACGACCCGCTGCTGCGGCTGTACCAACTGGCGGGCGGCGCGACGACCCGGTTCGGCTATGACGGTATCGACCTCATCGCGGAAACCGACGGCGCCGGCACGGTGCTGCGCCGCTACGCGCCCGGCCCCGGCATCGATGAGCCGATCGTCTGGTACGAGGGCGCCGGCACCACCGACCGCCGGTTCCTCCACGCCGATGAGCGCGGCAGCATCATCGCGACCAGCGACAGCAGCGGCAACATGCTGGCGATCAACAAGTATGACGACTTCGGCAAGCCGCAAGCGACCAATGTGGGGCGGTTCCAGTACACCGGCCAGAAATGGCTGAGCGAGATCGGCCTCTACGACTATAAGGCCCGCATGTACGCGCCCCACCTGCCGCGGTTCCTGCAGACGAATTACAGTGACAGTAACCGAAACTCCGGCGCGCCATGGCTGACGCGCCGGTATCCCGTGATCGGTACCTTCTCGCCTAGCGTGCGACCGGCGCCGCGGCGGAGGCGTTGGCGGGGAGGCCGCCCAGCTGGGTGACGAGCTTGGTGTAGGCGTCGAGATAGGCGAGGACGATGATCTGGCCGATCTCGGTGTTCTGATATCCGGTCGCGCCGGCCGCGCCGAAGCCGCCCCACCAGCCCGCTCCGCCGCCGCCCGCCCAGCTCAGGTCGCGCTTGCGGAAATAGCCCTCGACCAGCGCTTCTTCCTCGGTCGTGCGGGCGTTGACGATCGACAGGGTCACATTGGCCTCGCCTTTCTTGACGCTGATGCCGCCGGCCAGTCCGCCGATCACGCTCCCGGCGCTGCCGCCGAAGAGGCCGCCAATCGCGCCGCCGAGGCCGCCGCCGACACCGCCGCCGCCGGAGTTCTTGTTGGTCGAGACGATGTCCGGCTCGAGGAAATAATCGGCGGTCTTGACCTGGCCCTTGCCGACGTTGGATCCGCCCTGCAGCTCGCCATTGTCTGCCAGCGCGCGCTCCATCGCCCGGCTCTGCATCGAACGGCCGCGGTTGACGAGGCCGAAGCAGCCCGATTTCTGGACGAAGATCTTGAGGATCGCTTCGGGGCTGCCGAGGTTAAGCTCGCGCCACCACTGCCGCTCCGGCTCGACGATGGCCAGCGTCCCGAGCCGGCGCGTGCAAACCGGAATTTGCTGCATCCCGCGGACCTGATCCTGGCGCCCGGAGCTCGGACTGGCGGGCTTGGCATATGCGGGAGCAGCGGCGAGCGCGGCCGAGGCGATGACGATCAATGCAGTGCGAGCGGTCATTGGAATCCCCCCTGATAGCGAAGGAAGGCCCGTCCGGACTGATACCCCACCCGCCGCGTCGCGCGCCTTCGTGCCCCTGCTTTAACATCGAACGTGGCGGCCGCAAAGCGCCGGGTGGCGACGCGTGCAGCGCTCTGCTAGCCCGCCCGCGCAATGACCAAGATCGACCGCATCCGCAACTTCAGCATCATCGCCCATATCGATCATGGGAAGAGCACGCTCGCCGACCGGCTGATCCAGGCG
>JBKJYX010000241.1:0-9076 GCA_046715575.1 Sphingomicrobium sp.
GGCGATCAGCGAGGCTTATGATTGCCTCAAGGATCCGCAGAAGCGGGCTGCCTATGACCGGTTCGGCAAGGCTGCCTTCCAGAACGGTGGGCACGGCGGTGATCCGTTCGGCCAAGGCGGGTTTGAAGGCTTCTCCGACATTTTTTCGTCGATTTTCGGCGAGTTTATGGATCCGCGCGGGCAGCGGCAGAATGCCGCCCGCGGCGCCGACCTGCGATACGATCTCGAGCTGACGCTCGAGGATGCGTTCGCCGGGACTGGATCGGACATTGCGATCGAGGCGCTGGCCCGGTGCGACGGCTGCGAGGGCCAGGGCGCCAGCGGCCAAAGCCGCGCGCAAACCTGTTCGACCTGCAACGGCGCCGGCAAGGTCCGCGCCCAGCAAGGCTTCTTCGTGGTCGAGCGCGGCTGCCCGACCTGCCGCGGCAGCGGCCAAACGATCGCCGATCCCTGCCCGGCCTGCGATGGCGAGGGCCGAGCGCTCAAGCGGCGCAGCATCTCGGTGAAAATCCCCGCCGGCGTCGACGAAGGCACCCGCATCCGCGTCTCCGGCGAGGGCGAGGCGGGCGTGCGCAACGCCGCCAACGGCGATCTCTACATCTTCGTCCACATGAAGCGGCACTCGCTTTACGGGCGCGACGGAACGACGCTGATCGCCGAATGTCCGGTGAGCTTCACCACCGCGGCGCTGGGCGGGTCGATCACCCTGCCAGGAGTCGACGGCGCCCGGATCGACATCAAGATTCCCGCCGGCATCCAGTCGGGCGAGCAGCTTCGCCAGCGCGGCGCCGGAATGAGCGTATTGAACGGGCACGGCCGCGGCGACCTGGTCGCGCGCGTGCTGGTCGAAACCCCGCGCCGGATGAGCGCCAAGCAAAAGAAATTGCTCGAGGAATTCAAGGCCACCGAAACCGGCGACGAATCCCCGGCGTCGAAGAGCTTCTTCCAGCGGATCCGCGAGAGCTTCGGCAGCTAGCCGCGCAGGCGGTCGACCTCGAGGCGCAGGGCGAGCATTTGCGCGAACAGCTCGGCCGCCGCGTGCATCTCGAAGTGCGGATTCCGCGCTGCGCCGCATTCACACTGGATAATCCCCGATGGCCGGCCTTCGAAGCTCAAAGGCACGCTCATCGCGGATTCGATTCCCTGATCACGAAGCTGTTGCAACGAAGGCGCCGACGGCGACCTCAGAAGCGCGTTGGCGATGGAGCGGTCACCGGGTTTGCGCGGGAAGATCGCCACCGGCGCGGCCGCCGTGTCGGCCACGATCGCCGGGAGATCGGGGACTTCGCCTAAAGGATCCGAGGAGCCGACGTGGCCGCGGCTGCTCTCAACGCTCCGCTCTCCCGCCTCGTCGCGGCACACGACCAAGCATCGATCGCATCCACTCAACGCCCGCATGCGCCGGGCGGCGCCATCGAGCAGTGCTTGGCCGCTCTTTCCGGATAGCCCCTCGACCAAGCCGCCGACCGAACCGATTGCTTCGCCAAGTCCTTGCTCGGGGCTGGGCGCGGCTTCGAGCAACACGCGACCACCGCTCACCTGGAAGGCGATGTCGAAGCGCGGCCGGTCTTCGGTCAGGCGGACGCGATAGGCCCTGGCGATGCCGGTCGAGCCGCTGAGCCTCGAGAAATGATTGCGAAGGTCGTGCAGCGCCTGGGCCTGGACGAAGCGGCTCAACGGCTCCTCGATCAGGGTGGCGTGCGATTCGCCGAGGAAGTCGTCGACGTTCTCGGACGCCCGGAGGATGATCCAGTCGAGCGACATCACGATGAGGAAGCCGGCCGGCTGGATCTGCAGCTCGTCGGATGAATCTGGAGGCTTCATGACCCGAAAACCCGGGCGAAAATCGTGTCCACTTCGCGCAGGTGATGATCGAGATCGAACAGCTTCTCGAGTTCGGACGAGGGGATGCGGTCGGTGACCTCGCGATCGTCCCTGAGAAGCTCGAGAAGCGACGCTTCGCCGTCGGATTCCCACACCTTCATCGCGTGGCGCTGGACCAGGGCATAGGCGTCCTCGCGGCTGAGGCCGGCCTGGGTCAGCGCCAGCATCACGCGCTGGGAATGGACGAGGCCGCCCATCCGGTCGAGATTCTTGCGCATGCGCTCGGGGTAAATGAGCAATTTGTCGATCAGGCCGGTGAGCCGCGCCAGGGCGAAGTCGAGCGTGATCGTCGCGTCGGGGCCGATAAACCGCTCGACCGACGAGTGCGAAATGTCGCGCTCGTGCCACAAAGCGACGTTCTCGAGCGCGGGGGTGACGGCGCTGCGGACCATGCGGGCGAGGCCGGTCAAATTCTCGCTCAGCACCGGGTTGCGCTTGTGGGGCATCGCCGAGCTGCCCTTTTGTCCGGGCGAGAAAAATTCCTCGACCTCGAGCACCTCGGTGCGTTGCAAATGTCGAATCTCGGTCGCCAGCCGCTCGATCGACGAGGCGATCACACCCAGCGTCGCAAAGTACATCGCGTGGCGGTCGCGCGGGATGATCTGGGTCGAGATCGGCTCAGGCTTGAGGCCGAGCTCGGCGGCGACATGGGCCTCGATCTCGGGCGAGACGTTGGCGAAGGTGCCGACTGCGCCCGAGATCGCGCAGGTGGCGATGTCGTCGCGGGCCGCGACGAGGCGGGCTCTAGCGCGGTCGAACTCGGCATAGGCCTGGGCAAGCTTCAGGCCGAAGCTGGTCGGTTCGGCGTGGATGCCGTGGCTGCGGCCGATGGTCGGGGTGTTCTTATGTTCCAAGGCGCGGCGCTTGAGCACCGTCAGGAGCTCGTCGAGGTCGGCGATCAGCAGGTCGGCGGATTGCTTCAGCTGCACCGCCAGCGCGGTGTCGAGCACGTCGGAGCTGGTCATCCCCTGGTGGAGGTAGCGCGCTTCGGGGCCGAGCTTGCCGCCCGCCCAGGTGAGGAAGGCGATGACGTCGTGCTTGGTGACCGCCTCGATGGCGTCGATCGCCGCGATGTCGATTTCGCCGAGCACGTCGGCGTCGTAGGCAGCGCGGATTTTCGCTGCGTCGTCGGCCGGGATTGTGCCGGCACCGCCCATCGCCTCGGCCGCGAACACCTCGATTTGCCACCAGATGCGATAGCGGTTTTCGGCGGACCAGATGGCGGTCATTTCCGGACGGGAGTAGCGGGGCACCATCCCCGAGGCGGCTAGCAGAGGCGCCGCCCAGCATCAAATCGGGGATCAAGTCAGATGAGGCCGAGCGCCTTTAAGCTGGTGCGGCCTTGCGCGCCGACGATCACGTGGTCGTGGACGGTGATCTTCATGTGCTTGCCGGCTTCGACCAGATTGCGGGTCAGGCAAATGTCCTGGGTGCTGGGCGTGGAATCGCCGCTCGGGTGGTTGTGGACGATGACCAGTGCCGTCGCGCCGAGAGCGATTGCGCGGCTGATGACCTCGCGCACATGGACCGAGGCTTCGTCGACCGAACCCTGCCACATCGCTTCGTTGGCGATCAGGAGATTCTTGGCGTTGAGGAACAGAACCCGCACTTCCTCGACCGCCGAATGGGCCATCGCCGCCTGGAGATAATCGCCCAGCGCCTCCCAGTTCGACAGCAAGGGCCGCCCCTCGACCCGTGTTTCGAGCAGCCGCAACGCGGTCGCCTCGGCGATCTTGAGCGCGGCGACGGTGCTTTCGGAAAGCCCGGCGCGGGTCAGGCTCTCGGCATCGGCCGACAGCAGGGGCCCGATCCCGCCGAACTCGGCGATCAGTTTCTTGGCCTGCGCCTTGGTATCGCGGCGGGGGATCGCCAGCGCCAGCAGATATTCGACCAGCTCATGATCGAGCAGGGCCTTGGGGCCGCCGTCGAACAGGCGCTTGCGAAGGCGGGCGCGGTGGCCGGCGGCGTCGGTGGGTGGTTCCCCCATGATCGGCCAAGGCTAGGAACAAGGCGCCCGCCATGCAACCGCCGCCACGGTCGCGGGTCGTGCCGGATACGGAACGGGGCCGCTCCGCAGGGGTTAGTAGAAGCCAATGGTAGACAGGACGATCGAGAAAGGACCTCCCGCCGACGGGGGTTCCGGCGGAGAGTATGTGCGACGCTATCGCGGGCGCCGGTTCGCGATGACCGCCGGTATCGCCTTGCTCCTCCTGCTCCTGGTCGCCCTCGCCGGATTGTGGATCGCGCGCCGGCCGATTGCCACCGAATTTCTCCAGCGCGAGTTCGCGCAGCGAGGCGTCGAAGCGACCTACCGTCTCGACCGGGTCGGCTTGCGCACCCAGCAGGTCAGCAATTTGGTGATCGGCGATCGCCGGCGACCCGATCTCACAGCGCGCTTTGCGCAGATCCAGACCCGCATCAAATGGAACGGCAGCGTCGAAATCTATCGCGTGATGGCGCGCGGCGTACGGCTTCGCGGCCGCCTGGTGCACGGGCGCGTGAGCTGGGGCCAGATCGACAAGCTGCTGCCGCCGCCGAGCGGAAAACCGTTCCAGCTGCCCAATTTCGTCCTCGACGTCGCCGACAGCAGCATCGCCCTGGCGACGCCGTTCGGTTCGCTCGGAGTGGCGCTGCAGGGCACCGGGAATCTAGCCGGCGGCTTCAAGGGCCGGATGGCGGCCACCAGCCCGCGCCTGATCCCCGGCCGGTGCGAGATTTTGAATTTGAGGGCCAATACGGCGGTCACGGTGGAGGCCCGCCGCCCGCATGTCGTGGGCCCGCTGACCCTCAGACAATTGAATTGCCCGAAGAGCCGCCTGGTGATCGTCGAGCCGCGGTTCGAAATCAACAGCCGCTTCAACGAGTCGTTCACCAATTACGACGGCAGCGGACGGATGGCGATCCGAACGCTTACCGCCGCTGACAATGGGCTGGCCGCGTTCGTCGGCGACCTGACTTTCCGCGGCGATCCCACGGCCACCTACGGCTCGGTCAAGCTCGCTGCGCAGCGATCGCGGCTGGCCAGCATCTTCGCCGACCGAACCCGTCTCGCCGGCCAGTATCGCTTGGGCATCACCGGCGGCTCCCTGGTGTTCGTCGGCGGTTATCAGGCCAACAGCGCGACGTTGGCGCCGTCGATGCTGGCCAGCGTCACCGGCCCGCTGGCCGCCGCCGCCAAAACGCCGATCGGACCGGTGGCGACGGCGATCGGCGATGCGATCGGCCGCACGGTTCGGAATTTCGACGCCTCGGGCGGGATCCGGCTGGTCAATTTCCCCGGCGGCGGAGCGGCGCGGATCGAAAGCGCCGACGTGTCGGGGCCAAATGGCGCGCGGGTGAGCGTGACCGGCGGCGACGGCGTGACTTATTATTGGCCCACCGGTCGGATCCGCGTCGACAGCACGATCGTGACGACCGGGGGAGGCCTGCCGACCGGGCGCATTGCGCTTCACCAGCCGCGCAACGGCGGGCCGATCAGCGGCCTCGCTCAATTTGTACCTTACGCCGCGCGCGGCTGGCGGCTGGCCATGACGCCGATCCGCTTCACCGGCGCGCGCGACGGCTCGACCCAATTGAGCACCGTCGCCTTGGTCGACGGGCCGTTCTCCAGCGGGCGCGTCCAGGCACTCAGGATTCCAATCAACGGGCGGCTCGGCAGCGGCGGCAGCTTCGCGTTCGGAACCGGCTGCGCGGTGATCAGCTTCGCCTACCTCAAGACCGGCGCGCTGCAATTCGGGCCGAGCAGGCTGCCGGTATGCCCGCTTGGGCCGGCGATCGTTTCAAAGGCGGCGGGCGGGGCGACCCGGATCGGCGCCCGCTTCAACCACCCGGTGCTCACCGGACGGCTTGGCCAATCGCCATTGCACCTCACCGCCGCCAACGGCCGAATTGAAAACCAGCGGTTCGCGTTCAACGCCCTGGCAATGCGGCTCGGCCGACCGACGGCGCCGATCATTTTCAACGCGCAAAATCTCCAGGGTAGTCTCGCCGGCAGCGGGCTCGGCGGCACCTTCTCCGGTGGCCGATCGAGCATCGGCAACGTGCCGCTGGCGTTGAGCGACATCGCCGGCCGCTGGCGCGCGTACAAGGGGGACATTATTGTCGACGGCGCGCTGACCGTATCGGACCGGGCGCCCGAGCCGCGCTTTTATCCGCTGCACAGCCGCAATGTGCACTTCGCGCTCGCCGACGGAAGGGTGCGCGCCAAGGGAACGCTCAATCATCCGGCGAGCGGAACCAAGGTCACCGACGTGACAATTGAGCACTTGCTGGCGACCGGGGTTGGGCACGCCGATCTCGATGTGCCGGGCATCACTTTCGGCCAGAATTTGCAGCCGGAGGAGCTGACCCGCCTGACCGAGGGCGTGATCGCGCTGGTCCAGGGCACGCTGACGGGCCGCGGCCGGATCGACTGGACAGGCGGGAAAGTCACCTCGACCGGAAATTTTGCCACCGCGGGCATGGATCTCGCGGCGCCGTTCGGGCCGGTGGCCGGGATTCGCGGCACCATTCATTTCAACGATCTGCTGGGCCTAACAACGCCCCCGGGGCAGACCATGACGGTCGCGTCGATCAACCCCGGTATCCTCGTCGAGAATGGCGTCATCCATTACCAGTTGCTGCCCAAACAGCTGGTCCAGATCGAGCGCGGCGACTGGCCGTTCATGGGCGGCCGCCTGATCCTGCGCGAGACGGTGCTCAATTTCGGCAAGCCCAGCGCCAAGCGGCTGACGTTCGAGGTGGTCGGGCTCGACGCCAAGGTGTTCGTCGGCACCCTGGGCTTCAAGGAAATCAGCGCGACCGGTGTGTTCGACGGCGTCCTGCCGATGATCTTCGACGAGGACGGCGGCCGCATTGTCGGCGGGCGGCTCGATTCGCGTCCGCCCGGGGGAATTCTCGCTTACAACGGCGTGGTCAACCGCGCCAACTTGGGCATGATGGGCAACATCGCCTTCGACGCGCTCCGGAACCTGCGATTCAAGTCGATGATCGTGCGACTGGACGGCGACCTGGCCGGCGAATTCGCGACGCGCCTGACGATCGACGGCGTTGGCCTCGGCGAAAGCAAGACTGCGAAGTTCCTGCGCGCAATCTACCGCATCCCCCTCAAGTTCAATGTCACCATCCGCGGCCCGTTCCGGGCGCTGATCGCGACCGCCAAGGCGTTCCGCGACCCGCGCCAGATGATCGCCGACGTGCTGCCGCGGCCGCTCGACGAAGTGCCCGACATCGTCACCGAAGTGCGCCGCCAGGATGAGCAGACGACACAGACCCAGACCCCGGTCGAGGAGAAAGTTGACGTGAGCACCACCCCACCCCCCGCAAGCGAGAGATGAGCCATGACGAATAGATACATTCAACGGGCGGCCGCGATGTCCGCAGCGGCGCTGAGTATCGGGCTGACCGGATGCATCTCGGTCAAGACTCCGGAGAAGCCGATCGAGATCAACCTCAATGTCAGCATCAAGCAGGAAGTGCTGGTGCGGCTGCAGCGCGACGTCGAGCAGCTGATCAACCAGAACCCCCAGGCTTTCCCGCAGAAGCCGCAATGAGGAAGCTGCTTCTCATCCTCGCGGTTGCAATCGCGCCAGCCGCGCCCCTGGCAGCCGCCGCGCAGTCGCCTGCGGTCGATGCGGCCCGGCAGGCTGGCATCGTCGGCGAGCGCTACGATGGTTATCTGGGCCTTGCCGCGGCGACGACGTCGCCCTGGGTGCGCAGCCAGATCGCGGCGATCAACATCCGGCGGCGTTCGCTGTACAACAATCTCGCCGCAAGCAAGGGTGTCTCGCCGCAGGAAGTCGGCATCACCGCGGGCTGCCAGTTGCTTGTCCGGGTACAGGTCGGGCAGGCCTATATGCTGGCCGACCGGCAGTGGCGGCGGCGGCTTTCCGGGCAGCCAATGACTCTCCCGGGTTATTGCCGCTGACGGCCCGGCGCCGCGGTTGACTAAAGGCGGCCCGGTTCATAAAGGGACCGCGCCTTGGCGGGCTCCAACGCCGCCATGTTCCTCGCCCATCTTGCCCCTAAATCAAGGCCGGGGCGACGCACAGGGAAGAAGCATGGTGACGGACGAGACCGAGGAGGATTCGAAGCTTCCGCCCGACGCACGTTTGGGATCGCTCGATGAGCGGCTCGACCGGGCGCAACAGGCGGAAGGCAAGCGGAGGCCCAAAGCAGCCCATCCCTCGCTGATCGTGCGATCACAGGGGATGCGAGTGGCGCAGGGCCTGGTCGGAATGCCGTTGGGCGGCGCCATCATCGGCTGGCTGCTCGACCGGCTGTTCGACACAGCGCCGTGGATCATGCTGGCGCTGATGTTCATCGGCTTCGCCGGCGCTGTTTGGGACGCGATGAAGACTTTCGGCCAAGGTGGCGACCAGGACGCAGGGAAATAATAAGTGGCGGCTGATACCAAGATCGACCCGATGCACCAATTCCAGATCGACCCGATTTTCGGGCAGCTGGGACCGAGCAATCCGTTCGCCTTCACCAACAGCTCGCTGTGGATGCTCGTCCTCTTGGCGCTGATCACCGGCTTCATGCTGCTGGGCATGCGCCGCGAGCTCGTGCCGGGCCGCTGGCAAGTCGCTGCCGAAGGACTGGTTGGCGCGCTGGACTCGATGGTGGTCACCAGCATTGGGCCGCAAGGGCGAACCTATTTGCCGTGGATCTTCACCGCTTTCGTCTTCATCCTGTTTGCCAATTTCGTCGGGTCGATGCCGTTCGCGGTCATCCCTGGCGCGCATCCGTTTACAGTCACCAGCCAGTTCACCGTCACCGGGGCGATGTCGATCATCAGCTTCCTGATCGTGCTCGGCGTCGGCTTCTGGAAACACGGCCTGCATTTCCTGTCCTTGTTCTGGCCCAAGGGGATGCCGGTTGCCCTCAAGCTGCTGATCGCACCGATCGAGTTCATCAGTTTCCTGGTCCGCCCATTCAGCCTTGGCCTCAGGCCGTTCATCGCGATGTTCGCCGGGCATATCCTGCTCGACGTCTTCGGCAATTTCATCGTTCAGGGCCTGAACGCGGGCGGCGCCGGTTACGTCGTCTCGCTTTTGTGCTTCCTGTTCGTCGCCTTCATCAACGCTCTCGAGCTACTGGTCGGGGCGATCCAGGCCTATGTGTTCGCGCTGTTGACGTCGATGTACATCAACGATGCGGTCAACCTTCACTAACCGATTTGGTCTTTCTT
>JBKJYX010000242.1:0-4911 GCA_046715575.1 Sphingomicrobium sp.
ACATCGTCCCAGGTGACGTTGGGTACTTCGACCATCACATCGCGCATCGCCGACGGCTGGACGCGCTTCAGCGCATTGTCGAAATCGCGCAGCTCGACCGACAGCGCGTCCAGCACCTCGGTCGGGATGATCTCGTCGGCGAGGTTGATGCGCGGCATGATCCGGCGCACCGATTCCAGGGCCGCCTCGCGGGTAAGCGCCGCCAGGTCCGCTCCGACAAAACCGTACGTCCGCCGCGCCAGCTCGTCGAGATCCACCCCTACCGCCAACGGCATGCCGCGGGTGTGAATGCCGAGGATTTCACGGCGGCCGATCTCGTCGGGAACGCCGACCACAATCTCGCGGTCGAGCCGGCCGGGCCGGCGCAGTGCCTCGTCGAGCGCTTCGGGGCGGTTGGTCGCCGCGATCACCACCAAATTCTGCCGTGGTTCGATTCCGTCGAGGAGGCTGAGCAATTGTGCGACCAGCCGTTTCTCGGCCTCTCCGGTGACCTGGCTGCGCTTGGGCGCGATCGAATCGATCTCGTCGATGAAGATGATCGACGGCGCCGCTTCGGCGGCCTGCTCGAACAGCTCGCGCAGGCGCTTTTCGCTTTCGCCGTAGGCCGAGCCCATGATCTCGGGCCCGGCGATATGAAAGAAGCGCGCTTCGCTCTCGTTGGCGACGGCGCGGGCCAGCCGCGTCTTACCGGTCCCGGGCGGTCCGTGGAGCAGCACTCCCTTGGGCGGATCGACGCCCAGGCGCTGGAAGATCTCCGGGTGACGAAGCGGCAGCTCGACCATTTCGCGCAGCGCGTCGATGGTGTCCTTCATCCCGCCAAGGTCGTCGTAGGTGACGTCGGCGCGGCGTTCGCCGTCTTTCTTGGTGTATTCGGGAAGGAGCTCGATCTGGGTCTTGGCGTCGATGTGGACGATGTCCTTGGGCACGGTGCTGACGACCGCGAGCCGCACTTCCTGCAGCGCGAACGCCGGCGCGCTCAGCATCTTGCGTACTTCCTCGGGCATCTCGGCGTCGATCCGCTGGTGGCCCTGGGTTGCCACAATGTCGCCTTCCGTCAGCGGGCGCCCGGCAAAGCTGCGCCGCAGCGCTTCCGACGACCCGTGGAGCCTGAGATTGTCTTGCGCGGGAGCGAGAACGACCCGCTTCGCCGGCCTCGTTTCAGCCTTGCGGATCTCGACATAGTCGCCCGCGCCGACGCCGGCATTGGCGCGTTGCAGTCCATCGAGGCGGATCATGTCGACGGCTTCGTCCTCGCTATAAGGGCGAAGCGCGCGGGCCGGTGTCGAGCGCTTGCCGACAATCTCGATGACGTCGCCTTCCTTGAGTCCCAGCTCTTTCAGCAACCGTCCCGGCAGCCGGGCGAAGCCACGGCCGCTTTCGGCGGGGGGCATGTTGGCGACTTGCAGGCGCGTCGATGAGCGCTCCAGGGTGTCGGTGTCGGCCATGCGTGCTCCTTACATCCCGCCCATCGTGCCGCCAACGTAACGGCGGCGGTGCGGTTGAGTTCAATTGGGGCCCCTGCCGCCGCTTCTCAATATTTGATCGCGCCGGCTATCTTGCGGACCACTGACCGTGGAACGAAGCGCGTAGAGGCAGCACCGACCTTATTGAGAAGACCGGGAATGACGACGGCCCGGTTTTTGTCGAGACCCTCGAGACCGGCGCGCACGACGCTCGCCGAGTCCGCCGCGAAGCGATCGAAGGCGCCTTTTTCGGCAAAGCCGGCGACCGCGCCGAACTCGGTTTTGGTCGGTCCCGGGCACAGTGCGGTGACGCGTATGCCGCGCTGTTTCCATTCCTCGTGCAGCGCCTCGGTGAACGACAGCACATAGGCCTTGGTCGCGAAATAGACGGCTATTCCGGGGCCGGGCTGGAAGGCGGCAGTCGACGCGACATTGAGGATCGCGCCGCCCCCCTTCAGGACCATGTCGTTGATGACGACGTAGCTGAGGTTGATCAGGGCGCGAATGTTGAGGTCGATCATCTCCAGCTGCCGGGCGAGCGAAAGCTCATCGAACCGCCCCTTGAGTCCGAAGCCGGCATTGTTGATCAGTTTGTTGACCCACAGACCCCGAGTCATCGCCTCGGCGACGAGGCGGGTTGCTTCCTCGGACCTGGCGAGGTCGGCGACAATGACATGAGCGTTGCCGATTTCGGCGGCCAGCGCGTCGAGCCGGTCCTTGCGGCGAGCGACGAGCACGACTTCCTCACCCCGCTTCGCGCACTGCCGCGCGAATTCAGCGCCAAGTCCGGCCGACGCGCCGGTGATCAGGGTCGCTGGACGGAGTGTCACGGCGATCGCCTCACTCCACGGCCGCCTTCAGGATTTTGCCCGGCTCGCGGGGGGGCTCGCCGGCGGGGAGCGAGTCGACATGCTCAATGCCGCTCTCGACCTCGCCCCACACCGTGTACTGGTTGTCGAGGAACGTCGCGTCGTCGAGGCAAATGAAAAACTGGCTGTTGGCGCTGTTCGGGTCGCTGGTGCGGGCCATTGAGACCACGCCGCGGACATGCGGCTCATCTGAGAATTCCGCCTTGAGGTTGGGGAGCTTCGAGCCGCTCGTGCCGGTGCCGGTCGGGTCGCCGCCCTGGGCCATGAAGCCCGGGATCACCCGGTGGAAATTTACCCCGTCGTAAAAGCCGCTTTTCGCCAGCGACGAGATCCGCTCGACATGCCCCGGGGCGAGGTCGGGTCGAAGCTTGATGACGACGTCGCCGCCGCTCGAAAGGGTTAAAGTCAGGCGCTCGGCATCGGCCATGGATTTGGGCTCCGGTCATGAGGGATCGTGGCAGGCATTTAGGAGCGGCGGCGCGCTTGCGCCAGAGCGGGCGCGGCAATAGGAGGACGCCACGGGTCGGTCGCGGCCGCTGTTGGGGGTCAGGTGCATGAGCGAAAGCGAGAATATCGCCGCCGCCGGCGCAGCCCGGGCCGGCGCCGATCAGCACGCGATGGATGCCGAAGACCGGCTGCGGCCGGAATTCGTCGACCAGGTCCTCGACGCGGTCGATGCCGGCGACGACGTCACCGCTCGCAAGCTGGTCGAGCCGCTTCACCCCGCCGACGTCGCCGATTTGATCGAACTGGCCGCGCGCGATGAGCGCGAGGGGCTGGTCAAGGCGCTTGCCGGGATCGTCGACGCCGACGTGCTGGCGGAAATGAACGAGCACGTCCGCGAGGCGCTGCTCGAGGCGCTCGCGCCCGAGCAGGTCGCCGACCTGGCTGGGCAGATGGAGACCGACGACGCGGTCGCTATCCTCGAGGATCTCGAGGAAGACGAGCAGCGGGCGGTGCTCCAGGCGATGGAGCCCGACGACCGCGCGGCGATCGAGGAAGCGCTCACTTATCCGGAGGAATCGGCGGGGCGGCTGATGCAGCGCGATCTGATCGCGGTGCCCGAGCATTGGAAGGTCGGCGAGGTCATCGATTACCTCCGCTCGTCCGACGAGCTGACCGATGATTTTTGGGAAGTGTTCGTGGTCAACCCGAGCCATCACCCGGTCGGCACCTGCAAGCTGTCGATGATCCTGCGGTCGCCGCGCTCGACGCCAGTCCGCGACATCATGATGGAGGAGCAAACGCTGATCCCGGTCGAATTGGACCAGGAAGACGTCGCGCTGCGGTTCCAAAAATATGCGCTCGTCTCGGCCGCGGTCGTCGACAGCGCGGGGCGGCTGGTTGGAATGATCACCGTCGACGACGTGGTCCACATCATCCAGGAGGAGGCCGGCGAAGACGTGCTGCTGCTGTCCGGCGCGGGCGACGGCGACATCAACGAGCCGATCGTGATGACCGTGCGCACACGGCTCACCTGGCTGGTAATCAACCTCGGCACCGCGATGGTCGCGGCCAGCGTAGTCGGCCTTTTCCAGGGCGAGATCGGCCGCTATGCGCTCCTCGCGGTGCTGATGCCGATCGTCTCGGGAATGGGCGGCAACGCCGGGACACAGACGCTGGCCGTGGTGGTGCGGGCACTCGCCACCAACCAGCTCACCAGCTCCAACACGTTGCGCATGATCGGGCGCGAATTCAGGATCGCACTCGCCAACGGGTTGGCGCTCGCCCTGCTGATTGGCAGCGGCACCGCCCTCCTGTTCAGCTATCCCATGCTCGGCTTGGTGATCGGAGCGGCGATGATCATCAATAATCTCGTCGCGGGGCTGGCCGGAATCCTCGTGCCGGTGACGCTCGACCGCGCGCGGATCGATCCGGCCGTGTCGTCGGCGGTATTCGTCACAATGGCGACCGATGTCATGGGCTTCTTCAGCTTCCTCGGTCTCGCCGCTCTCGCCGGGCTCGGCCGCTAAGCCATTGATTCCAAGCCCGCGACCCGGCATCTGGCGGGCGTGCCCAAGCTCCATCTGACCAAGGTCGCATTCGGCTGCCGAACCATCGAAGCGCTCGAAAAGCGCGTTGAGGCGCGGGCCCGCGATGGCGAAGTCCGGGTCGTCACCCGCATGCGGCCGAAGCGGGCGGACGAGTTGGTCGGCGGCTCGATCTACTGGATCGTCAAGCACCGGCTGGTCGCCTGCCAGCAGATCCTGCGCTTCGACGACCGCGCCGACGGGCGGATCGACATCGTCTGCTCGGCCGAGCTCATTCTCATCGCACCGCAGCCCAAACGCGCCCACCAGGGCTGGCGCTACCTCGAGGAGGATAGCGTTCCGCCAGTGGAGGGCGACGGATCGGGCATCGCCGAGCTTCCGCCGCGGCTGTACGGCAAGCTGGCGACGCTCGCGCTGGTGTGACTTGTCGCGGCGCTGAGCGCGAGTTATCGCGGCAGCTGCACATCTCAACCAGGCACATCACCATAGGGAGGCACGCATGACCAACTACTCCACGGTTTCGGCGGCGATCGACGCAAAAGTGGCGGAGCGGGCGATGCTCAGCCATCCCTTCTACCAGGCGTGGAC